>VGNO01000031.1 GCA_016865985.1 Chloroflexota bacterium
TGGGAAATGCCTGATGACCGTTGGAGCGCCTTCATCGTCGAACGCCTGGCCGCCCATGACAACCCGGATGATATTGTCCTCGAACTCTGCCAGCAGGGCGGCCTTTCCTGGCCTAGGGCGGAGGAACTGGTGGAGCGGGTACGGCAGGAAAACGAAACCGCCATCACCCGCCGCCAGTCACCATTCCTGGCAGTCATTGCCTTTGTCTTGTTCGTTGGCGGGGTGGCGTTGATCGGTTTCTCGACTTACTCTGTTGTGGAAAGCCTGGAACACTACCTGTCGATGGCCGACAGCGGCCAGTCCGTGCTGGACGCCGTCAACCTGCCGGGGATCCTGTTCTATTTGTCCGACTCAGCCTCCGGCCTGCTGGTGATGTGGTTCGGCGGCGCGGCGATGATGCTCGGCAGCCTGACCGGGATGCGCCGGGTCTGGCTGGGCATCCTGGGAGCCTGACAGAGATATGAGAGAACATGCCGAACGCCGCGCCCGCCGCGCATCCGAGGGCATCCTTGGCAACGAGAGCCTGGCCGCCGACCTGGGCGGGGACGATGCCCGTTTCCTGCTGGACTGGGGCCTGGCCGCCGCCCGGCAGGTCGCGCTCGACACCGATACCCTGGCAGATGAGATACAGGCTGAAGCCGAGATCGGGCCGCGCCTGAGAGCGGTTCGGAGGCTGATGCGCCTCGTCAACCGCTGGGTCCGTGACTCGGCAACCCTCGACGATGCAACCCGTTCGACCCTGCTGGGCCAGGTTATCGAGCAGGCAGCCGTCGTCTACGGCGGATCGTTCGCCGCCCCTACTGAGGAACGCCGGGTAGCATTCATCCAGGCGTCTGCCGGCGACCCGGCCGGGTTCATCCGCTCCCTACGCAGCCTGTTGGAAAACCGGCCCACCCCTCCGGAACCGGAATAACCATACTCCCCAGACGATCACCATCCATCCCCTATTCGCGAGGTAGAATGTCGAAACGACGCAGCAGCAGATCCACCTTAACCCTGATCCTCCTGGCGGTCATGGTCGCCCTTGCCTTCATCTACACCACTACGGGAGAGGATCCACTCGGCTTGTTCACCACCACCGCCTCCCTCCCGCCGAGCGACCTGCCACCCACCTTCTTCCCGGGCACGCAGACTGGGCAGCCGGGGTGGTGGGAAGTGTATTTTACCGACCCCCTGAACCTCAACGACCCATCCCGGATCGCCGGATCCATCGAAGAAAAACTGATCTCCTACATCGAAGCCGCCCGGGCTTCGATCCATATTGCATCGTTCGAATTCGACTTGACCCCGGTGGCCGAGGCGCTCATTGCCGCCCATGCCCGCGGCGTGGATGTGCGCTGGGTGACCGATGATGAGAGCGGCCTGGAAGCCGACCTCGACCCGCAGCACGGCCAGTTCGCCATGCTGCAAGTCGCCGGCATCGAGGTGCGCGACGACGCCCGGACAGCCCTGATGCACAATAAGTTCTGGATCTTCGACGGCTACATCACCTGGACTGGTTCCACGAACGTCACCGAAAACGGCATCTTCAAACAGGATAACAACACCATCGTCATCCGTTCATCCGAAGTGGCAGCCATGTACGAACGCGAATTCCAGGAGATGTGGGAGGGCCAATCCGGTATCACTTCTCCTTCGACTGCGGACCTCCAACACACCACAATCGATGGCACACCGGTCCAGGTACTCTTCTCCCCCGAGGACGGCGTGGTGAACTTCGTCATCGAGCGCGTCGGCCAGGCGCAGGGTTTTATCCGCTTCATGGCCTTCAGTTTCACCGACTACCCGCTGGCGGCGGCAATGCTGGCGCGGGCCGAGGCCGGCGTGGATGTCAGCGGCGTCTTCGAGCGGGTCGGCAGTGATACCGAACATGCCGAACTGCGTACCCTCCACTGCGGTGGCGTACCTGTGCGGCAGGACGGCAACCCTTCCTTCCTACACCACAAGGTCATCATCGTGGACGATACTGTCATCACCGGTTCGTTGAACTATTCCAGTAATGCCGATGAGAACAACGACGAGAATGTCATCATCATCACCAACCCGTCCATCGCCATGCTCTACCTCCGGGAATTCGAACGTGTCTGGTCCCAGGCGCCGGCGACCGTGGAGGGCATCCAATGCCCGTAAGGATTCCGTCCCATGCCGATTGAACGTGCAATCGAATCCATCTTGCAGGATGCCATCTGGCGCGGCGAATTCAACCGCCTGCCCGGGGAAGGCCGCCCGGTCAACCTGGATGGTTATTTCAACACACCCGAGGACCTGCGGCTGGCTTACTCGATCCTCAAGAACGCCGATACCCTGCCAGAGGAAGCCGAGTTATTGAAGGAAATTTCGGCCTTGAGGGATGAACTGGCTGCCAGCCTGGATGGACAACGCCGGCAGGAATTGGGCAGGGCCATCGAGGGACGCCTGCTCAGGTACAACCTGGCCCTGGAGGCGCGGAAAAGGGGGCGTTAAGCGCGCCAACCTGGGGGCGGAAGGATTTGACTTTTCCGGTTTTTTGCCATAAACTATACGCAGGTTGTCGCCTACCCGCATAACAAGGAGGCTCGCATGAATACCCCTTCGGATACTGCCCACCTCAGCGCCCAAACCCCGCTCATCCCAGCCATCAACGCCTGGGAAATCTACCTCAACGACCAGGGCCGCTCGCACTATACCGTCAAAGCCTTCCTGTCCGACATCCGCCTGTTGACCGAATACCTGCCCCCCGACCGGACGGTCGGCGCCATCACCACCGCCGACTTGAATAACTTCCTCGAATGGATGCAGAAGGAACGCGGCGTCCCCTGTTCGCCCAAGACGCTCGCCCGGCGTATCACATCCATTAAATCCTTCTATCGCTGGCTGAATAAAGGCGGTGTGGTGCTGGTGGACCCAGCCGAGAAGGTGCTCCAGCGCTCCGTGCTCAGCCCCCTGCCCGAAGTGTTGACCGATGCCGAACTGGAGGCTGTCCTGCTGGCAGCCGACCGCCACCGCCGCGGCGCAAAACCCGACGCCCGCTACTTCGCCCTCGTCTCCCTGCTGCTGGCAACCGGCATCAAGAAATCGGAGTGCCTGGGCATCCACCTCAACCACGTCGACCTCGAAGACCCGTCCGGTCCGCTGGTATTCATCCGTTATGCCAGCCCGGCCAACCGCTACAAGGAGCGCAAGATCGCCCTGCCCGACGATTGGCTGCCAGCCTACGAGGAATACCAGGCGCAGTACAGACCGGTCGACCGCCTGTTCCCCTGGTCGCCGCGCCGGCTCGAATACCTGCTGGAGGATGTCGGCAAGGAAGCTGGCCTGGCCAAGCACCTCTCGTTCGATATGTGCCGCTGGACTTGCGCATTGCAGGATTACTTCAACAATGTCGAACACGACCGCATCCGACAGAAACTGGGCATCTCGAAGATTCAGTGGCGCGAGATCAGCATGAAGTTACGGCAGTTGGCCGGACAGGCGGGCTAGGATCCGCCCGGCGGCCTGAGCAGGGCCAGGCGGACCGCCTGCTTCGTTTCCTCCTGGATGCGGAACGGGTGGGCGATCCGGCAGCCTGCCACCCAGGCCACCTGCCCCCCGGCGCAGACCAGCGGCCAGCGGGCGCGCGCCCTTTCGGGGATTTTTTCATTCACCAAGAAATCCGATAGTTTCATCGTCCCCGCATCCATCCCCAGCGGCTGGAAGCGCTCCCCGGCGCGGCGCGAGCGGATTTCGAACTGCTCGCCGCAGCGACCGGCATCCAACCAGGCAAATGCCGGGTCGCGGTTCTCCTGCGCCTGGCTCCAATCCCGACCGCCAGGGACGAGGTCCGCCGTGAGGCGCCACCCGGCGCCCAGTTCGAAACTGCCGCCCACAACCAGCCAGCCAGGTTCTCCCACCTGCGGCCAGTCGGCGAAGGGCAACCGGGCGGCGCGGCTGGCAAGATGAAGTGCATCCCCTTCACAGACAAGATACAGTCCGTTCGCCAGGTCGACCTGCCCGCCTGCTGGTCGGCCATTATCGATGCCGGCTAGGAATTCCTCCGCCCGCTGCCAGGCCTCGTGATCCAGGTCACGCAAGTCCGCCTGCAGCGACAGGGCGGCGCGGTGCAGAAACCCCCGTCTCAGGCCGGGAGGATGCTTCAGCAACGGCAGCAGGTTGAAGGTCACATAACCGGGACCGCTGCCCTGGTGCACACCCGCCCATGCCGCAGCGACCATGTCCTCCAGCGCCTGGAAATCCCGACCCAGTGACTGTCCCATGCGGTGGATGCTTTCCTTGAAGCGCGGGTTGAGTCCCTCCAATAGCGGGATGACAGTGTGGCGCAGGCGGTTGCGCAGGTAAGCCTGGTCCTGGTTGGTGGCATCGCGGACCGGTTGCAGGTCGTGTTCCCGGCAATAGGCTTCCACTTCCGTGCGCCACAGATGCAGGATCGGCCGCAGGAGCGGGAGGAGCGGGTCGAATTCAGGCAGGATCGTTGCCGCCTGCATCCCCCGCAGGCCGTTCATGCCGGTCCCCCGTAACAGGTTCATCAGGATGGTTTCCACCTGGTCGTCGGCGGTATGGGCGACCGCCACGCCCCCGGCCTGGCGCCGGCGCGCCTGTTTGAAAAGGAAGCGATACCGCAATTTCCGGGCCGCCTCTTCCAGCGAGAGCCGGTTGCTCCGGGCGTAAGCCGCCACGTCGTCGGAAGCAATGACGAAGGCCAATCCCAACCGGGCGGCCAGCGCTTCGACCATTTCTGCCTCGGCCTCCGCCTCCGGGCGCAGTTTATGATTGAAATGCGCCACGACCAGGGTGGAGGGGTGCGAACGGTACAGCAGATCGAGCAGGCACAGGCTGTCCGGGCCGCCCGAGACGCCGACCACCAGTTTTCGATCCGCCCCCAAAGGGAGCATGTGCGGCAGGATTTCGCAACCTGATCTTGGTTCCATGCGCCAATTAAACCACAAAGGCCGCCCGCTTGCAGGCTGGCTGCGCTGCGGGCGGCCGGGCGGCTGCGGCAAGGTTAAAACTGGTACAACTCCACCAGCACACCCCCGGCGCTCTCCGGATGGACGAAGGCGTATTTTTTTCCATCGGCGGCAATACGGGGTTCCTCGTTGATCAGCCGCACGCCCCTGGCCTTAAGGCCGGCCATCATCCCGTCCAGGTCGTCGGTTTCCAGGCACAGGTGGTGCAGCCCAGGGCCGCGTTTGGCAAGATACTTGGCGACGCCGGATTCGTCGTCGGTGGGCTGCACCAGTTCCAATTCCGACCCGGCGATCGGCAGGAAAGCCACCTGCGATTTCTCGGCCGGCACATCCCGGATTCCGTGCAATTCGATGCCAAGCGCATCGCGCCAGAAAGCAAGCGATCTCTCCATGTCGTCGACGACGATGGCAATGTGGTTCAACTTTTGGATCGTGGGCATATCACCTCGAATGTATTATGGGATTTCCCGCACCGCGCAAGACTCACCTCGCAGTCACGGACGTTTTTCGAGCAGGTCCATGTAGGCGCCTTCGAGCAGGTCGCCGGGTTGGATGCCCAATGAGGCCATCAGGGCTTCCGCCACAGCCTGCCCTTCGGCGTCGCTTTGCCCCGGGCGCAGTACGACCTCCAGTTCCATGTAACTGCCCAGCCCGGCCACCTCATCCAGGTGGATGCGGGTTTGGCCGGCCAGGTAAAGGTGACGGGTCTTCACCACCACTCCCCGCACCCCCAACGCCAGGGACAGGGTAGCCTTCAAATTCTCCGGGTCAGTGGTCTCGAATATGTGGTAATCGGAACGTTTCGGCCCTTCCTGGTCGGGTCTTTCATAATAAACCAATTGCCCTCGCCCCGGCGACAGGCGGCGTAATTTCAACCGCCCTTTTGGAGTGTGGAAGAAAGTATCCTCCTGTGGGATGACTTCCACCGGGGTATCGCTGAGGGCTGCGGCGTGTCGTTTCAGGGCGTCCAGGTCCTGGACGCGGGCTTTGATCTCGATGTTCTGGGGCATGTTCCCTCTTTGGAGTACTCCGGCTCGTCAGCGGGATAAGTCTTTCAGGTTATCGCGGTAATCCAGCAGGCTGCCGATCATGGCGAAGAGTCCGGTGAGGCCCAGTCCCACGATAATGGCAACAACCAGCGCCCAGGGAGACAGCCATAATGCCGGCAGGCCAATTACCAGCGCAATCCCGAGCAGGAGCCCGATGAAAATGCCGCGCCATAAGTGGGACACCGTCCGCCAGACGCGGCCGGTCGTAATCCGCCGGTCAGTTGCCCGTTCGCGGTTGGAGGCCAGCCGGGCGATCTGATCGCGCTTGTGGCGCGGGTCGCGGGCGGAGAGTTGCTGCTCCCGCAGTCGCAGCAGGCGCTCCTGCTCCGGGGTCAAGCGTTCGGGCATTGTTCCTCCTGTCAGGGTTGCATGGCCGGGTAAAGTTGCTCGCAGCCCATTTTACCCCAATCCACCTGCTGACAAACAGGTACAATCGACACAGGAGACAGACATGGACACATTCGAGGCCTTTTTCACCCGCCAGTCGCTCGGCGAAGTCAAACCGGACCCGGTGCCGGTCCCCTTGATCGAGAAATTGCTCTCCGCGGCAGTGCAAGCCCCCAACCATTACAAGGTCCGCCCGTGGCGTTTCATCGTGTTGACCGGAGCCGGGCGCGAGAAAATGGGCGAGGCGCTGGCACATTCCTTTGCTGAAAGGTTTCCGCAGGCTCCCGCCTCCGCATTGGAGAAGGAACGCGCGAAACCCCTGCGCGCCCCGCTGATTATCGCCGTTGGCGTGGACAAGCCCTCCGGGCCAAAAGTGGATGAGGTCGAGAACATCTGCGCCGCGGCCGCGGCGGTGGAGAACCTGCTGCTGGCGGCGCAGGCGCTCGGCCTGGCCGCCAAGTGGCGGACGGGAGAGGACGCCCGCAACCCGCGCCTCAAGGCGTTCCTGGGCTTCGCGCCGGAACAGCGCTTGATCGCGCTGGTGTATATCGGCTATCCGGTAGTGGAAGCGGGTAAGGTAGAGCGTCCAGGATTCGAGGATCGGGTGGTATGGATGGAGTAGAAACGGAACTATCTTGTAGCCTAAACTACAAGATAGTTCCAACAATATTTCTCTATCTTTGGGGCTGGAACATAACAGTCAAAGGGACGGCTGCAGCTTCGCGCCATACGCCACCATCTTCTTTGATTTCAACGATAAAGTAATATCGCCCGGCTTCATGTAAAGGCAAACCAGGAAACCTAACCCTATGACGATACCTTTCTGCAGCTGAAAGGTCAATTGTTGCTTCAGCCACGACATTCGTATTTTTTGAAGGAGAAACAAACGACACTCGTTCAATACCTTTTTCTGTTCTGTCGCTCTCTTTTCTTCCCCAAAGTGTTATTAGCTCAAGTGGAATGGGTAAAAAGCCATCTGGCTTTGGGTCGGAATTTATGAGAATCTGTTCAATAACGTTCTGAATACTGACAGTATTCGTTTCAGAATCAATCACTGATTGAGAACATAGAACAGACCAAATATGTTCAATCATAGATTTGCCTTATTGTTGCTGAAGTGATGCCGTTAGTAGATTGAGTTCGTTGCTTGAAGCTAGGCCAGTTAGCAGGTAGGGGAATGGCTTCTTTACTTTGATACTCATAGTTGGTGAATATATAGAATTCTTGGGTCTGACTTCGCTCAAAGTGAACTGAAACATTGGTGTTTAGAGCCTTTGCCACCTTCTGTAGGAAATTAACAGAGGGGTTGCTCAGGCCACTTTCCAGACGGGAAATATTAGCCTGCTTCGTTCCAGCGCGTTCTGCAAGTTCGGCTTGTGACCAGCCTTTTTCCATGCGAAGGCGAAGAACATCATCCGCCAAATCGAGCAGGAATTTTAATTCCTGTTCCGCCTCTTGATACTCTGCATCACCTTCAAGTTTTTTAAAATAATCTTTGTAGTTCATGGTTATCTCTTGATTCTCTCAAGATAATCTTTTTGATACTCTATTGCTCTAATAATCTCGGCATCAGGTACTTTATCCGATTTTTTCTTAAACCCATGCGTAATTATAAATTTGTAGCCATCAAAGAAAAAATACAGCAAACGGATGTTACTTTGATGGGTTTCCTTTCGTAATTCCCAGATATGCTCACGAAGCGGTGCAACATAAGGGCGTCCTAATTCCGTGCCATATTCTTCGAGACGCTGAAGAGACCTTCTGATGAATACCTTCTCTTTGTCCGAAAGGCTATCAAGAAAGTCCGCCGTTGGGCATCGTCCATTGGCTCTCTTGTAAAACTCAACAACCCATTTTCGAAGCCCCATAATCCTCGTTGCTGCTTATAGCATATACGCTATATAGTTTAGCATTGCAGGTTTGCATTGTCAATAGAACATCCATTCCTGTCTTCCTACTTCCCCAATCTCGCCCGTTCTTCTTCCACAACCTTCTCTTCCAGTTTCTTGAACAGCGGGCCGGGTTGGTCCAGTTTCGCGCCAGGCTTATATTTGTTCTGCTACCGATTTTTCACTCCTCCCATGTTCTGTCCGCACCCTGTTCACTCTCCAAATTTTACCTTGCCTTCCCTGACCGCGCGGCTGTTCTCGGGGAATAGGGCAATCAGAGTCCGCAGGGCACGATTGACGCTTTCCGTATCAGGGAAATATTCCCGCACATCGGGATCAAGGAGGACCGCGTCCTCCTGCAACACATAGTTTTGCACGAGGGTCACGCCATCCTGCTTGTGGATTGCCACAGAATAGCCTCCACGCATCGCCCGGGCATGCTTACCGCGCACTCCCTTCTTTCCAGAAAAATCATATTCGGGGAGCATCTCATCTTTTTCTTTATCTTTGACGGGTTCAGCTATTTTCCTTTTTATAGACTTTTTTCTCCACCGATGTCGCCTTCCGACAACTGATAATTCGGATATTGCTGTCTCGCTCGGTATAAACCACAACCAGAACGCGGCCTTTCTCTGAACGGCCAATGTCAACAAACCGATCCTCTTCACTCGAATGAATAAAGTCGCTGAAAGTCAAAGAGAGTTCATCCTGAAAGACAGTGGCCGCTTCCGAAAAACCGATGCCGTGCTTCGGAGATTCTTACTGGCCTTGATCTCATCCCACTCAAAAGTAAATCTCACAGCCGGGTTCCTCTGGAAAATTATAGCGCGATAATTTACATCCCCAATCTTGCCCTTTCCTCTTCCACGATCTTCTCATCCAACTTCTTGAAGAGCGGCCCGGGCTGGTCCAGTTTCGCGCCAGGCTTGAGGTCGCTCGGCATCCATTTGCATGGCGGGATGAAATCCCGCCCTACATGCGGGCGATACCGCAACGCCGAATGCTCACCAAGCGCATCGGCTACGGTTTCAGTGTAGGGTTCGCCGAACAGCGGGGTTTCATACCCAAAGAAACCATTTAGTTTCTCGCTGGTGAACGGCAGGAAGGGGGCGAAGATCACCTTGAGCGAATCGATGGCTTTCAGAGCGGTGTAGATGGTCAGGGCGGCGGAGTCTTTGTCGGTTTTGACCGCCTGCCAGGGAGCGTTCTGGTCGAGGTATTGGTTGACGGTCGTCGCCAGGCGGAAGGCCTCCTGCAGGGCGGCGCGCAGTTTCACACTGTCGAGCAACGAGCCGACAGACTGGAATCCGGCCTCGATCCCGGCCAGCAGGTCCAGGTCCGTCCGCCGCAGCGCTTTTACGTCCACATCCGGGACGTGCCCATCCCAATGTTTGTATGAAAAAGCCAGCGCCCGGTTCGCCAGGTTGCCCCAGGTAGCCACCAGTTCGCCATTGTTCCTGGCTACGAACTCGGCCCAGTCCCAATCCGAGTCATGCATTTCGGGCATGTTGATGGTCAGGTAGTACCGCAGCGCGTCCGGATCGTAGCGGGACAGGGCGTCATGGCCCCAGACCGCCCAGTTGCGCGAGCCCGAGATCTTCTCGCCTTCCAGGTTCATGAACTGGTTGGCGGGTACGTCGAACGGTAACGTCAGCAGGCCGTCCTGCCCGGAAAAGATCTGGAGGAACTCCCGGCCCGCGCCCATCAATTGGGCCGGCCAAAGCGAGGTATGGAAAAAGATATTGTCCTTGCCAATGAAGTAGAAGGCTCGCGCAGCCGGGTTGACCCACCAATCCTTCCAATCTTCGGGGCTGCCCTTGACCCTTGCCCATTCGACCGCCGCCGAGAGATAGCCGATGACCGCTTCGAACCAGACGTAGAGCCGCTTGCCATCCCAGCCCTCGACCGGGACAGGCACACCCCAGTCGAGGTCGCGCGTGATGGGACGCGGTTTCAACCCTTCGGCTTCGATCTTGCCGAGGCTCTCACCCAGGACCGGCTCACGCATGTAGGCGGAGCGTTCCTTGAGGAATCTCTTGACCTCGGGTTCCAGTTTGGACAGGTCGAGGTAAAAATGTTCGGTCTCGCGCAGTTCGAGGGCGCCGTCGCCGGTCCTGGCACGCGGGTCGAGCAGTTTCTCCGGCTCCAGCACATTGCCGCACTTGTCACACTGGTCGGAGCGGGCGCTCTCGTAGCCGCACAGGTAACAGGTCCCCTCCACATAGCGGTCGGGCAGGAATTTCATGGCAGACGGCGAATACCACTGCATGGACTTCTGCGTGAACAGAAAACCGTTCTTCTGGAGCGCCAGGAAAATGGACTGCGCCACTTTGAAGTGGTTCTCGGTGTGGGTGGTGGTGAACAGGTCATACTGGATGCCCAGTTGCTGGAACAGGTCAATGAAACCGTGATGGTATTCCCTGTAGACATCCTCCACCGGTTTTCCGAGGGCATCGGCCTTGATGGTGACCGGCGTGCCGTGCGAATCGGTGCCGGAAACCATCAGCACGCTGTCCCCTTTCAGTCGGTGGAATCGGGCGACGATATCGCCGGGCAGGTGGGAACCGGTGATATTGCCGACATGGATCTCGGCGTTGGCGTACGGCCAGGCGATGGCGATCAGGATGTTTTCGGGCATAATCGACTCTCTCGTTTACCACATAGTTCACGAAGGTACACAAAGGTGAAAAATATGATTACTTCGTGCCCCTTTGTGACCTTCGGGTTAAAAAACACTGCCGGCTTTCGCCAGCAGTTATCGAGGCGGCATGGACCGTCCCGCAGTTCACCTGGCGCTGAACTGCGCACGCGCGCGGGACATCATCATGACGCTGGTTTTCATGGGCAGTAGTTTACTATGGTGTGCGGATTGTGGCAAGGAGGCGATGTGCCTGGGATTGTCGCCAGTCCGGGACCAGGAAGGGACCATCCCCTGCCGCGGTACTATTCGTCCGTCAGGGATTTCAGGACTGCAAACGGTGAATCCGCCCCGCCGGACCGGTGGCCGCAATCCACTTGGTTCATGTTCTCACCACAGACCGGGCATAGTCCGCGGCAGTTTTCCTTGCAGATCGGATTGATCGGGACTTCGAGCAAAGCGTAATCGCGCGTCAACGGTTCCAGGTCGATGTGGGCATCCTCCGGTACGAGCAGGCCCGATTCTGTGACCGAACGCCGGGAAAAGGCATAGAGTTCGGTGAACTCCCAACCCAGGCGCTGCTGGTATGTTTCCAGGCAGCGGACACATTCCATGGTCAGGGAAGCCTCGAACTTCGCCTGTACAAGCAGCCCCTGCGGCGTCCGGCTGATGCGCGCCGATCCGGAAAAATTCGTCAGCCGGGTGTCCTCACCGGCTTTGATCTCGGGGTAATCGAAGAGGAATTCGCGACTGACGCCGATCGGCTGGTTGATCAGGAAACCGACATTGAGTCGCAGGGGACGACGGGGATTGGTCATGGTATATTCCGGCTTGGAGGGGTAAGTAAGCGGAATCATTCTAGCATGCCGGACTCGGAGCGTCAAGCCGGCGCTCCACGACCTGGATCTTCCAGCCCTTTCGCTTCCTGCCAGAGGCTTTCCATCTCGGCCAGTGACAACTCGGATGGATGCCGTCCCTGCCTGGCAGCTCCCTGCTCGAGCTGGGCGAAGCGTTGCTTGAATTTCAGGTTTGCCTGGCGCAGGGCAGATTCAGCATCCACCTGCTTCCAACGCGCCAGGTTCACCAGGGAAAAGAACAGGTCACCCAGTTCGGCTACCAATTCATGCGGGTCACGGCTGGATTTGACTTCGCGCACCTCTTCGGCGATCTTATCCAGCACACCTTCGATCTCCGGCCAATCGAAACCGACCCGGGCAGCGCGGTCCTGGTACTCCTGGGCTTGCGATAGCGCTGGCAGGGCTGCCGGGACCCCATCCAATAACCCCTTCTCCCCGGTATCTTTTTCCTTGCGTTCCTGGGCTTTCAACTTCTCCCAGTTGCGGAGCGCTCCCGGAACGCCAGCCACTTCGAGATCTCCGAAGACATGGGGATGGCGGCGGATGATCTTTTCATTGATGCGCCTGACAACCTCTGCCATATCGAAACCGCCGGTCTCACTGGCGATCTGCGCATTGAGAACGATCTGGAGCAACAGGTCGCCAAACTCCTCGGCCATTTTTTCCGGGTCCTCCTTGTCCATGGCCGAGAGGGCTTCGTAGGTCTCCTCCAGTAGGTGCGTGCGCAGCGACAGGTGCGTCTGCTCCCGGTCCCACGGACATCCATCCGGGGCGCGCAACCTGGCGACCACTTCCTGGAATGACTCGAAGGATGTCCCCTCCCCAAGCGGCGGTACATAGAGCACAGTCAGCAACCCGGTCCTTCCGCTCTGGTCCACCTGGTGCAACTGGAGATGCTCGACAAGTTGCAGGTCGGTGCCGGCGGCATGTACCAACTGCACCGGATGTTGGTCCGGGTAGACATTGTTGAGCGTCGTTTTGACTTCGGCCGCCACCAGGTTGGAATAAACCTGCGCCACCAGGAGGGGCATGTCGGGCGGGAAGGACGGCATGTGGCGCTCGCTCAGTTCGAGTGCGTCCACCAGCGCCAGGTGCGGGTACGGGTCGAGGCCGAGGGCGGCGAAAGCCGGTTCGAGGAACGACACCCCACTCACAACCTTTACAGGGATGAGACCCCGCGCCTGGCGGGCGATCTCCGGCCCGGTAGCCTCTGCAATAAACGGGTCGCCCGGAACAGCATACAGTACACCCTGCGGACGTTTCCCCAGTGTGAGGACTTTTTCGACGATTGCCCGGTAGACCTGCTCGAAGGATTCCCCATTTTCGTACAAACCATCGAACGAATGGACCTTCAACGATTGCGGCAGGCTGGCAACTGTCGGATGTTGGTTGGTTCGCAGCCAGGCCTCACTGGCGCTGGATAATATCTCCCAGGCTTCGCGGGTAACCTTGGCAGGGTTGCCGGGGCCAAGACCCAGAATGGTGATACCAGGCATTTCGCCTCCTGATTAAACGTAAAACGTAATGCGTAAAACCCACTCAAAGGACTACGCACTACGTCTGACGTTTCGCTATCGTTGGTGGTTGGTCTAGCGCTTGGTATAGGTCGGCGCCTTGCGGGCGCGTTTGAGACCGGGTTTCTTGCGTTCCTTGGCGCGTGCGTCGCGTGTCAGGAAACCGCCCTTGCGCATGACTGCATTAAGTTCAGAGTCCATTTTGACAATGGCGCGCGCCAGCCCCATTTTAACCGCATCGGCCTGGCCAGTTACGCCGCCGCCTTTGACAACGACGGTAATATCATACGCCTTGGCATCCTGTCCAATCGACTTGATTGGAGCCAGGACATCATCCATGTCGCCCAGGCGGGTGAAAAATGCCTGTGCTTCCTTGTCGTTGACGGTGAACTGCCCGCTGCCGCTCATCAAGCGCACGCGCGCAATCGCTTCCTTGCGACGTCCGACGCCTTCGTAATACTGAACAGTCATTGCTTTCCTGCTCCTTCTTTAGTCCACTTTCAACGGATTCTGGGCCTGGTGCGGGTGCTCGGCGCCGCCGTAGATCTTGAGGCGTCCCAGCACATGCCGCCCCATCTTGTTATGGGGAAGCATCCCCCACACCGCAGAGCGGATGACACGGTCCGGGAACTTGCGCAGTTGGTCGCGCAGGCTGATGGCCTTCAATCCGCTTGGATAATGGGAATGGTGATAGTAGACCTTGCTGTCCAACTTCGTGGAGGTCTTGGTGCCAGTGACAGCAACGCTCGAGGCATTGACAACGACCACGTAGTCACCCATTTCCACACCAGGGGTGAAACTTGGTTTATGCTTGCCCAGCAGCAGGCCAGCGATCTTGGTTGCCAGGCGGCCCAGGGTTTGTCCGCTGGCATCCACCAGCACCCACTGGGGCTCGATATCGGCAGCCTTGGGATAAAATGATTTGAACACTGTTAACTCTCCAATTACAGATTACAGGCGAATTCATGAACCCAGGTTATCGTAGCAGACTTCCACCAGCGCCAGCCCACAAGCCGGGGCCAGCCCGGCCGGGAGTTTATGCGAACAACCAGCCTGCTGGGCCAGAGCCTGGAGCACCTGCCGGACCGGGAGCCTGCCCTGCCCGACCGCGACCTGGACGAAGACCAGCCTGCGCACCATCCGGTAGAGGAAGGCATCGGCGCTGATTTCGAAAATCCAGTCGTCTTCCACCCGCCGCCAACCGGCCTCGAAGACTGTCCGCACACTACCGCCGCCGGGGCGGGGCGGGGTCCCGAAAGCGGAAAAATCGTGCCTGCCAGTCCATAAATCGGCCAGCGGTGCGAGGTCCGTGACTTCCGGCCAGACCCGCCAGGCATAGCGTTCCCGCAAGGGGTCGCGCCCTTCCTGGCAGAACAGACGGTAGCGGTAGCGGCGGGATAACGCGTCGAAACGCGGGTGGAAATCCCGGGTAACCTTCCGGGCGGATCGCACCGCCATGTCCTGTGGCAGGTTGGCATTCAAGGCTTTGACCAGTTCGTCCGTTCCATGCGCCCAATCGAGGTCGAAAGCCGCCACCTGACCACTGGCATGCGTACCGGTATCGGTCCGGCCAGCCAACAGGATGGACCTTCCTTCCCATCCGATGCGCTGCAAAGCCCGTTCCAATTCACCCTGGACGGTACGGGTTCGCGACCGTCCATCCGGCGGAAACGTTGTCTGCCGTTGGCTGCCGAGGAAACCAGCGCCGTCGTAGGCAAGGATAACCTGGTAACGTTCCATCTTTCAGAAGGCGGCGTCGGGCGACGTGGGTCGGTTCCAGCCTTCCAGGTGCGTCCTCAGAAACTACTCTTCCACAAGTTCCAACAGTACCATTTCAGCCGAGTCACCCTTGCGGGGACCAAGTTTCAAGACCCGCGTATAACCGCCGTTGCGGTTCTCGAAGCGCGGCGCGATCTCATCGAACAACTTCGCCACCACCTGGTTGTCGCCCAGTTTCGAGATCACCAGACGACGGGCATGGACTTTTTTGGCATCCGCAGCATCCTTTGTCCGGCGGGCGATGGTAATCATCCGTTCGGCTTCGCCGCGAATGGCGGCTGCCTTGGCTTCGGTGGTCTGGATGCGCCCGTGTTCGAAGAATTGTTTGATCAAGGTGCGGCGCAGCGCGATCCGCGCGCTCTTGCTGCGGTTTAGTTTATAACCTGCTACTTGGTGTCGCATTGCTGATTACTCCGACTCTTTCTTAGGTTCGTCCTTCAGATACCCCTTTTCGAGCATCTTCAGACGCAGTTCATCCAGGCTCTTCTCGCCGAAGTTGCGGATGGACATGACAGCCTGTTCACCCTTCTCCAGCAGGTCGAGTACATCGCCGACAGTTGTTATGCCGGTGCGCTTCAAGGAGTTGAAGACCCGCACCGACAGGTCGAGCGACTCGACCGGCGTCTCGGCCACCTCGCTGGTCAAACGGCTGCCGGCAACTTCCTTGACGACCGAAATGGTGAGCGATTCCTCGCTGATACCAGCCACATACCGCAGGTGCTCGATCAGGGTCTTGGCGGCAGTGCTGAGGGCGCTCTCGGGGGAAAGCGTGCCGTCGGTCCAGATCTCCAGGATGAGTTTATCGTAATTCGTGCTCTGCCCGACACGCGCCGACTGGACATCCCAGTTCACACGCTTGACCGGGCTGTAGATCGCGTCCACTGGCAGTTCGCCGATCGGGAGGCGACCGCCTCGTTCATTGGCGGGATTGTAGCCGCGCCCGCGTTCGACCATGAATTCGATATCCAGTTTGGTCTTGGCGCTGTCGGCAGTAAACAGATACAGGTCCGGATTGATGATCGTTACTTCCGGCGGGGCAATGATATCGGCGGCGGTTACCACACCCTCACCGCGTACTTCCAGGTGCATCCGGATGGTATCCACGCCGTTGAGGGTCAGGCGCAGTTGTTTGATCTGCAACATGACCTGTAATACATCCTCCCGGACGCCTGGGATGTCGCTGAACTCATGCAGGACATCGGCAATGCGGATGGAGGTCACAGCCACACCTTCGAGGGAGGAAAGCAGGACCCGGCGCAGGGCATTGCCCAGGGTTACACCGTAACCGCCCTCCAGGGGGCTGATGACAAATTTGCCATAGTTGCGAGCTTCTGCTTCACGCTCGATCTTAGGCATGACCATGTTCGAAAAACCGCTCACAGTTCACCTCTCCTGGTGCACAATCAGCACCATACGATCACGGCAAATATCCACCACTACCGCGAGTAGTATTCGACGATCAACTGCTCGTCCAGGTTGCCATCAATCTCAGCGCGTTCCGGCAGGCGGCCGATGCTACCTGAGAGGGTTTTGAGGTCACGGTTGAGCCAGGCCGGTGAATTACGGGTCTCGGCAACTGCGCCCAGGTCCTTGAAATATGTACCATCCCGCGAACCATCGCGTACAGCCACCATATCCCCAACCTTCATGATCATCGAAGGCACATCCGTCCGGCGACCATTGACGATGAAGTGTCCATGAGTCACCAGCAGGCGGGCATGTGAACGGCTCGAGGCGAATCCCAGTCGGAAGATCACGTTATCCAGGCGGGATTCCAGTGTTTGCAAGAGCACCAGGCCTGTCAGCCCGCGCGCCCGCAGTGCGACGCTGAAGTAGCGCCGGAACTGGCGTTCGAGGATTCCATATACCCGGCGGGCGCGCTGTTTGGCGCGCAATTGGCGGGCGTAATCCGATTCCCGCCCGGTGCCGCCGCGACTGCTGCGGCTGCCGGTGCGTCCGTGCTGGCCGGGGGCAAACCCCCGCCGCTCGAAAGCGCATTTCTGGGAGAAGCAACGCTCCCCCTTGAGGAACAGTTTTTCTGATTCACGCCGGCACAGTTTACAGGCCGGACCAAGATCTTTAGACATACGATCTTACCTCTCTTATCGACTATACACGACGCTTCTTCGGCGGCCGGCAACCATTGTGCGGGACCGGGGTGAGGTCCGAAATGGATTTCACTTTAAGCCCCAGGGCTTGGACGGCGCGAATCGCGTTTTCTCGGCCCGGGCCGGGCCCCTTGACATATACTTCCACTTCCTGGATGCCCATCGTCTGTGCAGCCTTGACAGCCTGTTCGGCCGCCAGCCGGGCGGCGAAAGGCGTGCTCTTGCGGGAACCTTTGAAACCGACCGAGCCGGCCGAACCCCAGCAAAGCGTATTGCCGTCGGGATCGGTGACGGTCACGATCGTATTGTTGAAGGAAGCAAAGATATGCACCTGTCCGGCGGATAACGTGCGCTTGGCTTTCTTGGCGCCAGAGCGCCGCGTTGAACGTACAGTTTGAGCCATAATCTCTCTTACTCCTCAGTTTACTTCTTGCCGCCGCGTCGTCGTCCGCGCCCGGCCACGGTCTTCTTGGGACCCTTGCGGGTGCGGGAATTCGTCCGCGTGCGCTGGCCGCGGGCAGGCAGGTTGCGCCGGTGGCGTAAACCGCGGTAGCAGCCGATCTCGATCAGCCGCTTGATGTTCATGGTTTCTTCACGGCGCAAGTCGCCTTCGAGTTTCCAGTTCTTCGAGAGATATTCACGAATCGCTGATACTTCGGCTTCGGTCAAATCCTTGACACGTGTATCCGGATTGACCTTGGTGGCCGCAAGAACTTCCCGTGCACGCGTTGGACCAATGCCAAAGATGTAGGTCAGACCTACTTCAACCCGCTTATTGCGCGGCAGATCAACACCTTCAATTCTCGCCATACTCTTGCCTATCCTTGTCGCTGTTTATGCTTCGGATTTTCGCAGATGATGAACAATCTGCCCTTGCGCTTGACAACTTTGCATTTCGCACAGCGCTTGCGAATGGACGGGGATACTTTCATGATTGCGGTTCTCCTTGCTTTCCTTCCGGCTCTACAGCCAAAGTGTCAATTATACTTGCTCTTATTTCTTTAGTCCAGTTTTTACTCTTCCAGGTCAAAGAACAGTCAGGATGAGGGGTTCTCCTTCGGTTACGGCCACGGAGTGCTCGAAATGGGCCGTTAGTGATCTGTCAGCCGCGACGACTGTCCAGCGGTCGGAGAGGACGCGGGTGCGATGGGTGCCAACCAGCACCATCGGCTCGAGGGCGATCGTCATCCCGGCCCGCAGGGGTACTCCTGTTCCCGGGGTGCCGTGGTTCGGCACTTGCGGCGCTTCGTGCATCTGGCGCCCCACCCCGTGCCCGGTGTACTCCCGGACAACGTGGAAACCCTGTCCTTCCACATATTTTTGGATCGCAGCCGATATATCGCCGCTGCGATTGCCGACGCGCATCCTGTCGATGCCGATGTACAATGCCTTTTCGGTGACTTCCAACAATCGCCGGGCGCGGGGGGAAATCTCACCCACGCCAACCGTGAAGGCTGCATCGCCAATAAAACCATCCACCACCGCTCCACTATCAATCGAGACGATGTCGCCTTCCTGGAGTTTACGTTTTCCCGGTATGCCGTGCACCAACTGTTCATTGATGCTGACAGTGATGGAAGCCGGGAAAGGCGGATGGCCGTAGTTCTTGAATGGCGAGGATGCACCGTACTTCTGCAGGATTTCCTCAGCAGCCGCATTGAGGTCTGCAGTTGTAACGCCGGGTTTGATAAGGTTCCTTACCGTCGCCAGGACACTGGCATTGACACGGCCGGCCTCGCGCATCAGGGAGATCTCGGCCGGGTTCTTTATGTGGACCTGGTTCGACGCATCCATTACGGTTTGCCGATGATCCGCAAGAGTTCGGTGGTTACCGCTTCGATGGCTTTGCCACCATCCACTTCGCTCAACACGCCACGCTCCCGATAGTAGGCGATCAACGGCGCAGTCTGTTCAAAATAGACCCGGATGCGCCGGGCAACCGTCTCGGACTTGTCATCGTCACGCTGGTAAAGATCGGAACCATCGAAATCACACACACCGCTCTTCACGGGCGGGTTGAATTTCTCGTGGAATACATGTCCCTGCGACCGGCAGGTCCAGCGCCCTCCCAAGCGTTCAGCCAGTATTTCCGGGGCTGTCGTTATGAATGGGACATGGTCCACCTGGCCGCCGAATTCCGCCAGCATCTTCTCGAGGGCAGCAGCCTGCGCCGGGGTGCGCGGAAAGCCGTCCAATAGTGCGCCGGCCTGGCAGTCGGGCCGGGAGATGCGCTCCCGCACCATGCTGATGGTCACATCATCCGGCACCAGGTCCCCGCGGGTGATAAAGGACTGCGCCAGTTTTCCCAGCGCGGTTTTCTGTTTGATGTTCTCGCGGAACAGGTCGCCCGACGAGACATGCGTCAGCCCGGTGGCCTCGGCAATGATCTTCGCCTGCGTTCCTTT
>VGNO01000032.1 GCA_016865985.1 Chloroflexota bacterium
ATCCACATGGAAGCTATCACCGGAAAGATGAAGGTGGAAACGGTAAGCGGGAGCGCCGTGATACAGAACGTCAAAGGCGCGCTAACCGCCGGCTCCGTTTCGGGCCGCCTCGAACTGGCTGGTTCTGATACACCCAAATTGAAAACCACCACGGTCAGCGGGAATATCTCGCTGGAAACGCCGCTCGGGGAAGGTCCGTATGATTTCCACTCGGTCTCCGGGAATATCCGGTTGACGGTTCCGGGAGAGACAGGTTGCCGGGTGAACATGAGCAGCATCGGCGGCAGGCTGACAACCGACCTGCCGGTGACAGCCTCGACCAACCGGCATGGCCATAAGTGGATCGAAGTCCAGGGCGGGGGTGTCGAACTGGGTGTAGATACCATTTCCGGCCGTTTTTCACTCGAACATACCGGCAATCCCCGCCCGGTCCAGGAACGCAAGACTCCTGAAGAACGCAGGGGAGTCCTCCAGCGGGTTGCTGGGGGCGAGATTTCGGTCGAGGAGGCGTTGGGCCAGTTGTAAGCCCACCCGCCAAACGACAACTTCCCGCGAGCCGCCTCTGCTCGCGGGAGGTTCTTTTTCCAGCACACCAGGAGTTCTATGGTTTCGCCACCAGTTCCTTGAGCAAGTAGCCCAGCCGGGTGATCCCGACCCGGATGTTTTCCGGCGACGAATAGGAGAAGTTGATCCGCATCGTATTCTTACCGCCGCCGTTGGGGTGGAAGGGCGCCCCGGGAACGAAGGCCACTTTTCGTTCGATGGCGGTTTTAAGCACATTGGCTGCATCCATCTCGTCCGGTAGGATGCCCCACAGGAACATGCCTCCCTCCGGGCGTGTCCAGCGCACCTCGGAAGGGAAGATCTCCTCCATCGTTTCGAGCATAACATCGCGGCGTTCCTTATAGACCTGGCGGATGTACTTGACATGTTCGTCCAGGAACCCGCCTTTACCGACCTCGAAGGCCACATACTGGTTAAAGGTGGCGGTGTGCAGGTCAGCGGCCTGCTTGGCCATCACGATCTTGCGGATGACTTCCGGCGGGGCGACGATCCAGGCCAGGCGCAGGCCGGGCGCCAGCAGTTTCGAGAAGGTGCTCAGGTAGATGACGTTCCCGCTGTAGTGTCCGCCGTTCGGCCCGCGAAAGAGGCTGTCGAGCGAAACAACTGATTGCAGGTGCTCACCTTCGAACCGCAATTGTCCGTAGGGGTCGTCCTCCACGATCGGCACGCCGTACTTGTCTGCCAGTTCGACAAGTTTATGGCGCCGTGCCAGGCTGAGGGTGGTGCCGGTCGGATTCTGGAAGTTCGGCAGGACATAGATGAATTTCGGCCCGGCGCGCAGGGCGGTTTCCAGGTCGTCCACGAGCATCCCATGTTCATCCGAAGGAACGGCTACATAATTTGCGCCATATGCATTCCAGGCTTGCAGGGCGCCGAGGTATGTTGGGGATTCGACCAGGATGTGGTCGCCATTGTTGATGAAGAGCCGCCCGATGAAATCCAGCGCCTGTTGTGAGCCGGAGGTGATCAGGATGTTATCAGCGGTCACTTCTATGCCATATCGGGTGGTATGACGGGCGATCATCTCCCGTAGGGGGAGGTAACCCTCCGTGGTGCCATATTGCAGCGCTTGCGGGCCGCAGGTATCCAGTACCGCATTGCATGCTTCCCGGAATTCCTTCAAGGGGAAGACTTCCGGGGCGGGCAGGCCGCCTGCAAACGAAATAATATCCGGTTGTTCCGTTAGTTTGAGCAGTTCCCGGATTACGGAACTGCCCATCCGTTGCGCTCGGTAGGAATAGCGATATTCCCAGGGGGTCTGCATTCATACTCCTTGTTCTGGATTTTTGGATAGCAAATAAAAAAGAGCCTGGCAGGTATGGTGAACCTGTCAGGCTTGTGCTGACTGCTCGATTGCCAGGACGAATATGTATGTAATTCGAAGCATGGCGCTCTTATCTTACCGTGTTTTCCCCCCAGGCGCAACACCCGGGTGGAATAATTTCCAGGTGATGGTTGTCACTTTTCCGCCCAACCGAATTCTCCGAAAGCAACCCCGTCCAGCGAATTTAGTATCCCCTGCCAGACATAAGGGATGATGTTCTCCGGCAGGGCTTTTGCTTCACACCAACGCAGTTCATCGCACTTATGTGGTTCGGTATTGACAGGCTCTCCCTGCCAGTCTCTCACCCGGACGAAGAAATCGATCCGCTCGTCGCCTTCATGGCGGTGCAGTACGCAGGCAAAGTCAATAGCGACCGGCCGGAGAGACAGGCCGGTCTCTTCGTGCGCCTCGCGGATGGCTGCCTGGGTGACCGTCTCGCCGCCATCCAGGTGTCCTGCCGGGACGCTGTAATACCCATCCATATAACCGGTTGCCTTGCGGCGGGACAGCAGAGCCTTATCATCGCGGAAGAACAGCAAGTGAACGGTGACAGGGAAGACCGCCCGCATGGCAATCTTTACTTGCCCTGCAACGAGAGGATCTCTTCCAGGATGCGGCCGTCCACCAGCACGCTGACCTCGGTCAGGAGCGGGTTCTGGAGCAGGACGGTGGTCTTGATCTGGGCGATGATGCGCGGGTCGTCACAGATCCCGCCGGAGACAAGCCGGCCCGTCAGGCGCACCGTGGCGGTGGTTCCATCCAGGCTGACGCTGCCGAAGGCCAGTTGGCTCAAGTACAGTCCGTTGAAGAGGCCGGGATAATCGGCAATGTCGGCATCGAATAGGGCGGTCAAGGCTGCGCGAATGGGATCGATGTAGGGCGGTATCGCCACTTCGACTGGAACGAGGCTGTCGGCGCAGCCGATCCTTTCGCCCATCAGGCCATTGTCACCGGGCAGGACCATGAAAATGATAATGGTCTGGGTGTTGACCGCATCGGTCACGGCCGGGACCGGGGTGGCAATATATGCATCGCCCAGGCCCGGCATGCGGGCGCTGGTCGCTTCCAGGGTGGGCGAAGCCAGCGCGATATCGGTCGGGGTGGCCTGGCTGGTTGCAGCCGGGATGGGTGTATGGGGGACGATCGCGGTCGGCGCCAGGGTCGGGGTTTCGGTCGCCCCTTGTCCAAATGGCAGAATTCCACAGGCAGATAGCAGCAGGCTGAGGAGAACAAAACCGGATAGGTTGCGCATGGTTCCTCCGCAAAGACATTCGGTTGTTGGATTTCTTCGATTATAAACCAATGGAGGTGTCTGGTAACCATCCAAAAGTCTCTTTGGACGGTATTTGGCAGGCTGGTCTATGCATGGCAGGCAAGAATAACGCCCACATGTTTGCCATGGGCGTTTGTTCCGTACGTGATTTCAGTTATTGGACTATCTCCTGGGAGTCTGTTCTTTTGTCCGGGCAAATTTCTGCCTCAAACCGTGGTTGGGGGCGTGGCGTCCGGTCCGGTCCGCGCGGAGCGCTGGCGAGGCTGGGCGCGGGGCGGCAGGGGGTTGTTTCCCGCGGATAACGCCTGGATGGTGGGCAACCGGAGCAGCAGCATAATCGAAGCATTCCAGGGTTTTACGCGTCAGGGGCTGTCCCATGATCTTTTCGAGGGCGCGGATCATATCGCTATCATCCGGGGTGACCAGGGTGAAGGCGTCGCCGTTGCGTTCAGCGCGGCCGGTGCGTCCGATACGGTGGATGTAGTCATCGGCCGTGGCGGGCATGTCGAAGTTGATGACATGTGAGATGAGTTCCACGTCCAGTCCGCGGGCGGCAATGTCGGTGGCAACCATAACCTGGAAGTGGCCGCTTTTGAACCCGGTCAGGGCTGCCTGGCGCTGTCCTTGTGAACGATCGCTATGCAGGCTGGTGGCGCGGAATCCGGCGCGTCCGATCTGGCGGGAGAGTTTTTCGGCCCGGTGTTTGGTGCGGGTGAAGACCAGGACTGATTGCGCATCGGTGCGCTTGAGCAGTTCCAGTAAAAGGCTGGTCTTCAGGTGTTGTGGGACCGGGTAGAGGGCATGGGTTACCGTATGCGCCGGACGACTGATGCCGACCGCGATCCGTTTCGGATGGCGCAGGGTCTGCCTTGCCAGTTGCTCGATTTCTTCCGGGAAGGTGGCCGAGAATAGCATGGTCTGCCGCTTGGAGGGGACATGTTTAAGGATTCGTTTAACATCGGGCAGGAATCCCATATCCAGCATCCGGTCGGCCTCGTCCAGTACAAGGATGTCCACACTGCTGAGGACGGCATGTCCCTGCTGGATATGGTCGAGTAGGCGACCCGGGCAGGCGACCACGACCTCGACTCCTTCGCGCAGGGCGCGGGTCTGGGGCGCGGCGCCGACGCCGCCGTAGATGGTGACGCTGCGGATCCCAGTGCCGGCTGCCAGGCTGCGAACCGTTGCATGGATCTGTTCAGCGAGTTCGCGGGTGGGCGTGACGATCAATGCGCGGGTCCGGTTCCGGGGGAGCGCTAGAAGTTGTTGCAGGATGGGCAGGACGAACACTGCGGTTTTGCCGGTACCAGTCTGGGCAGTGGCAATCAAATCCTCCCCGGCCAGGGCCGGGGGGATGGCGGCCTCCTGGATCGGGGTTGGGACGCGATAACCCATGCGTCCGATCCCGGCCAGCAGGCGGGCATCCAGGTTGAACTGGTTGAAGTTCACGAGGTTTCCTTTTCTTCAGAAGTCAGGCAGGTGTTGGGGATCGAGCTGGGCTCAAACAAGTGCAACAGCAGCGACTGCTGAAATGATCCGAATAAGTTGCAGTAGGGTACTCGAGGAAATGCGGGATGTCAAGGAGTAAATCCCGGAACATGTGCCGCCTGGAATTGCTCCCGGGCAATCCGCGCTCAAAAAATTGGTTGGATGAAGTTCTTGACCCTTCCGCTTTGTTTCGGTATAATGCTTCTTCGCTTGTCTGTCGTGCACTGCCGCCAAGTGGGGTGGCAACTCGGCAGCAGTTTTGTGTATCTACACCCGGGCATCATAAATCAGGAGAAAGCAATGGCATCTGTCCTGCCCCGCAAGAATTACGCGCGTATCCCCGTAACGCTCAATCTTCCCAACCTCATTGAAGTACAACTGGACTCATTCGAAAGACTGAAAATCGAAGGGCTTGGGGACCTCTTCCATGAGATTTCCCCAATCGAATCCTATAACAAGGGGATGAAGTTATATTTCCCCAGCCGCGGTTCCGAGGCGAAGCAGTGGGGATTGAAGTACTGGTTCGGCGAAGCCAAACATTCCATCGAAGAATGTGTGGAACGTGACCTGACTTTTGCCAGTCCACTCTACGTATCGGTCCTGCTCGCCGGCCCGGATGTCCCTGAACCGATCAAGCAGGATATCTTCCTCGGCGACTTTCCCGAGATGACAGACAAGGGGACTTTCATCATCAATGGGACCGAACGTGTGGTCGTCTCGCAGTTGATCCGTTCTCCGGGTGTCTATTTCGAAGCACAGACCGACCGTGCCACCGGCCGGCCGCTGGCGATGGCCAAACTCATCCCCGACCGCGGCGCCTGGATGGAATTCGAGACCCGTAAGAGTGATTACATCATCCTGAAGTTCAACCGTAAACGCACGGTACCGATCACAGTCTTCCTGCGGGCTTTATCGGCAGTGAACGATGGCATCAATGAAGGACTCCTGACCGAAGGGACCGACGAGGAGCTGCTCTCCCTTTTCCAGGATGTGGATAATAATCCTGAACGCATGTTCATTGCGTCGACCCTGCGACAGGAACCCGAATGGGACACCTCCGGCGGCTTGACCGTCGCTGAAGCCGCCCTGATCGAATTCTTCAAGCGCATGCGCCCGGGCGACCCGGCTACGCTGGACAATGCCCGCGCTTTCCTCCAGGAACAACTTTTCGACCAGCGGCACTATGACTTGGAGCGGGTTGGTCGCTATAAACTCGACCAGAAACTGGACTTGAACGTGCCGATCTCGCACCGGACGATCACCAAGGCCGACATCGTCCGGCTTGTACGGCGCATGATCCTGATCAACAACCTGGTAGAACCCCAGGATGACATCGACCACCTGGGCAACCGCCGGGTGAAAACCGTCGGTGAATTGATCCAGAATAAACTTCGCATCGGTCTGCGCCGCATGGAACGCGTAATCAAGGAGCGCATGTCCATCCGCGACCAGGAGCAACTGTCACCGGTGACGCTGGTCAACATTCGCCCGGTGGTGGCCGCGCTGCGCGAGTTCTTCGGGTCCTCCCAGTTATCGCAGTTCATGGACCAGACCAATCCCCTGGCGGAACTTCGCCACAAGAGGACCCTGTCCGCCCTCGGGCCGGGTGGCTTGCGCCGGGAGCGCGCAGGGTTCGATGTGCGCGATGTACACCACTCGCATTATGGACGCATCTGCCCGATCGAGACGCCGGAAGGCCCGAATATCGGTTTGATTGGCCGGCTGGCTTCCTTCTCGCGCGTCAATGAGTATGGTTTCATCGAGACCCCGTACCGGAAAGTGATCAAATCCCTGCCATGCGATGATGAACGGCTCGAGAACCGCGCCGTCCGGTTGGATGTTCTCCATCCCAAGACCGGGGATGTGCTTGCCAAGGCTGGTGAACGCATCACGCCAAAATTACTGAAATCCCTGGCCAAGGCAAAAATGGATATCGCAATTGCGCCGTATGTCTCCGACGATTACGAGTATCTATCCGCCGATGCAGAGGATAAATATGTCATTGCACAGGCCAACGCTCCCCTGACCGAGGCCCGCGAGTTCGAGCGCAATCGTGTCTCGTGCCGTTATCATTCGGGCTTCATTTTCACCTCCGCCGACAATCTGGATTACATGGATGTTGCACCGCACCAGGTGGTGGGCATCAGCGCAGCGCTGATCCCCTTCCTCGAACACGACGATGCCAACCGTGCCCTGATGGGCTCGAACATGCAAGCCCAGGCCGTGCCGTTGGTCCGGCCTGAGATCCCACTCGTCTCGACCGGTATGGAATATCATGCCGCGCTCGATTCGGGCCAGGTGATCATTGCCGAAGAGGACGGGGATGTAGTCTCCGTCACCGGGTCAGCGATCGGTATCCGCGAGAAGAGCGGTGGAGTGCGAACCTATAACCTCCGAAAATACCATCGCTCGAACCAGAGCACCTGCATCGACCAGCGCCCGGCAGTGGTCAAAGGGCAGGTTGTACGGCAGGGTGAGATCATTGCCGATTCGTCATCCACTGAGAGCGGGGAACTGGCGCTCGGGCAGAATGTGGTGGTTGCCTTCCTGTCCTGGGAAGGCGGCAATTTCGAAGACGCCATCCTGATCTCTGAGCGCTTGGTCCAGGAGGATCGGTTTACCTCGATCCATATCGAGAAATATGAAGTGGAGGCGCGCGATACCAAACTGGGACCCGAGGAAATCACTCGCGATATCCCCAATGTTGGCGAAGATGCGATCAAGGACCTTGACGAGAACGGCATCATTCGGATCGGGGCGGAGGTTGGGCCGAACGACATCCTGGTCGGCAAGATCACGCCCAAGGGCGAGAAGGAACTGACCCCCGAAGAACGCTTGTTGCGCGCCATTTTTGGCGAGAAATCCCGTGATGTCAAGGATACCTCGCTTCGGATGCCGCACGGCGAGCGTGGGAAAGTGGTCGATGTTAAAGTATTCACCCGCGAAGACAATGCCGACCTCTCCGCAGGCGTCGACATGATGGTGCGCGTGTCAGTTGCACAGAGGCGTAAGATCACTGCCGGCGACAAGATGGCTGGCCGGCATGGGAACAAGGGTGTTGTATCCAAAGTTGTTCAGGAAGAGGATATGCCCTTCCTAGAAGATGGGACTCCGGTGGATATCATCCTGAACCCTCTGGGCGTTCCTGGTCGTATGAACATCGGCCAGGTGCTGGAAGTCCATCTCGGATGGGCCGCCAAACGCCTCGGTTTCAGGGCCACCACGCCGGTATTCGATGGGGCACGTGAGACCGAGATCGAGGCAGAACTTGCGCGCGCCTGGCTGGTGGACCAGGCCTGGAAGGAAACCGGTGATGCGGCTTGGGCCTGGCTCAAGCAGGCGGATTATGAACCGACTGCCATCGAAGACGACGATGAAGTCCGGCGTTTATACCTCGAACAATGGTTGAGCGACCGCGATTATGATATTTCCAGGCTAGCCATTGACGCCACATATGCCCGCCAGGCAACCACCACCGAATGGCTGCGTGGACGTGGGTTCGACCCGGCAGTCATCTTTAACACGGTAATGGACAACTCCGCCCAACGGATAGCGCTCGACGAGAATGCAGTCAATGCCTGTTTCGAGATCTGGCTGGAGACCATGGGTTACGACAAAGTCGATGTGGAAAAACTGCGCAAGAAGATCGATACTGTCATGCTCGAGAAGGGAGTGCCTGTCCCCACATTAGGCAAGCAGATACTGCGGGACGGAAAATCCGGCAAGCCTTATGACCAACCGGTGACGGTCGGCGTCATGACAGTATTGAAATTGCACCACCTGGTGGAGGATAAAGTACACGCCCGTTCGACAGGACCGTACAGCCTGGTGACACAGCAACCCCTGGGGGGCAAGGCTCAGTTTGGCGGTCAACGTTTTGGCGAGATGGAGGTGTGGGCGTTGGAAGCCTACGGCGCGGCTTATACCTTGCAGGAGATGTTGACAGTCAAGTCAGACGATGTGCAAGGACGCGTCAACACCTACGAAGCCATTGTCAAGAGTGAAGCCATCGAAGAGCCCAGCATCCCGGCTTCATTCCGGGTGCTGGTCAAGGAATTGCAAAGCCTGGGTCTGGCGGTTGAGGCAGTGACCGAAAGCGGCGACTTGATCAAGTTCGGAAAGGATGAGGAGAAAGCCCACCCACCCAAATATGATACCGGCCTGATGAGCCTCGGTGAGAATCTGGGGGGAAAATCGTAAGATTCCCCGTTATTTCCTTGACGCTCGCATAGCCGCATGATACAATCACGTTTCGTTACGAACTGGACTGATGCTTCTTAACCACTCACGTAGTTGAACCAGTGAGGCCATCAGGTACGTAGATTGATGGCCTCACTTCTTGACAAAAAATAGTTCAGCAAGGATATTTGTTCGGAGGCAAATGTGCCCACAATCAACCAATTGATTCGCAAAGGTCGCCGATCCAAGAAGGTCAAGAGCAAGGCTCCGGCTTTGCTGTATACCTTGAATACCTACAAGCAGCGCCGGGTCCGCCAGGCCAAGGGCGCGCCGCAGAAACGCGGCGTGTGCACGGTTGTCCGCACGACAACCCCCAAGAAACCGAACTCAGCATTGCGCAAGATCGCCCGCGTCCGCTTGACGAATGGGATCGAAGTGACAGCCTACATCCCCGGTGAAGGCCACCAGTTGCAGGAACACTCCGTCGTCCTGGTGCGCGGTGGTCGCGTGAAGGATCTGCCAGGCGTCCGCTATCACATCGTGCGCGGTTCGCTGGACACCACCGGCGTGGACAAGCGCCGCCAGGGTCGGTCCAAGTATGGCGCAAAGCGACCGAAGGAACAAGCAGGTTAGCAGGAGAGGATTGAATGCGTAGAGCGAAGCCCGAAAAGCGTGAAATCGTCCCCGATATCCGCTATAACAATCTCATCGTCCAGACGATGATCCATCACATGTTGACGCGCGGCAAGAAGAGCACGGCAATGCGTGTGATGTACGATGCCATGGATATCATCCGTGAACGCACCGGAGGTAAGGACCCGGTCGAGACTTTCGATACCGCGATGAAAAACGTCTCACCGGTGATGGAAGTCCGCCCGCGGCGCGTAGGCGGTGCAACCTACCAGGTCCCGATGGAAGTCCCACCGCAGCGCCGAACGACCCTTGCCATCCGATGGATCCTGGCCTCGGCAACCGCCCGCTCCGGCAAATCATACGCCGAGAAACTGGCAGATGAGTTGCTGGATGCCGCCAAGAGCGAAGGCGCCGCCATCCGCAAGCGCGAAGAGACCCACAAAATGGCAGAGGCGAACCGAGCCTTCTCCCATTACCGCATGTAATGCGGTTTTTGAACTTTAAAAACAGGTAGAGTTTTCAATGGCACGCGTTCATCCGCTCGAAAAATATCGTAATATCGGCATCATCGCGCATATCGATGCCGGTAAAACGACCACAACCGAGCGCATCCTGTTTTATACCGGAAAAACCCACCGGATCGGTTCGGTGGATGACGGGACAACCGTCACCGACTGGATGGAACAGGAACGGGAACGCGGGATCACCATTGTTTCCGCAGCTGTTACTGCCGAGTGGAAGGGTTACCAGGTCAACGTCATCGACACACCCGGGCACATCGATTTCACTGCTGAAGTCCAACGCTCCCTGCGCGTGTTGGACGGCGGGGTGGTCGTTTTCGATGCTGTCCAGGGCGTCGAGCCGCAGAGCGAAACTGTCTGGCGTCAGGCCGACCGATATGGCGTACCGCGCATCTGTTTTGCCAATAAAATGGATCGTGTCGGCGCATCATATGAGCGCACCATCGAGTCCATACAGCAACGCCTGGGCGCTAATCCGATCGCGATGCAGATGCCGATCGGCATGGAGGGCTCTTTTCGCGGGGTTGTTGACCTGCTGACCTTCAAGGCGATCTATTGGGAGGATGACCTCGGTCGTGAACCCAGGACCGAGGATGTCCCACCCGATCTCAAAACTCAGGCTGAAGAACTGCGGCATGTGATGGTTGAAAAGATTGCCGAGACCGATGATGAGTTGACGCTCAAATATCTCGAAGGCGGTGAATTCAGCCAGGATGAACTGAAGGATGCCCTGCGCCGGGCGGTGATTGCCGGCAAAGCTTACCCGATCTTCTGCGGCAGTTCGCTGCGCAATAAGGGTGTCCAGCCTGTACTGGATGCCGTCATCGACTACCTTCCCTCGCCAGCGGATGTTCCGCCGGTGCGCGGGACGGATCCGGTCAAAGAAGAAGTAATCGAACTCCCTGCCCGGGACGATGCGCCTTTGAGCGCCCTGGTCTTTAAAATCGTTACCGACCCATATGTTGGCCGCCTGGCATATTTCCGGGTCTACTCCGGGATGCTCAGCCAGGGGCAGATGGTGATGAATTCTACCAAGGGCAAGCGTGAGCGCATCGGCCGCTTGATCCGGATGTACGCGGACCGGCGGGAAGATATCGAAGATGTACGCGCCGGCGATATCGGAGCAGTACTAGGTTTCAAGGATACTTTCACCGGCGACACTCTCTGCGATAACAAGCAGGTGGTTCTGGAAAGCATCAGTTTCCCGGAGCCGGTCATCTCGGTGGCAATCGAACCGAAGACTTCCGCCGACCAGGACAAGATGGGGATCGCCCTGCGAAAGTTATCCGAAGAAGACCCCACCTTCCGCGTACGGACCGATGAGAATACCGGCCAGACCATCATCGCCGGGATGGGAGAACTCCACCTCGATGTACTGGTCGACCGGATGATGCGCGAGTTCCGGGTGCAAGCCAATGTGGGCAAACCGCGCGTTGCGTACCGTGAGTCCATCACCCAGGTGGTGGAGAAGGTGAATTACAAGTACGCGAAACAGACTGGCGGCCGCGGCCAGTATGGACATGTGGTCATCGCCTTGAAGCCGGGCGAGCGCGGCAGCGGGGTCGTCTTCGAAGACAAGATTGTCGGAGGCGCCATCCCACGCGAATACATCCCGGCGGTCGAGAAGGGCATCCGCGAATCGGCCGAAAGCGGAGTGCTGGCCGGATATCCGGTCACAGACCTGACGATCACATTGTTCGATGGCTCATTCCATGAAGTCGATTCGAACGAGATGGCGTTCAAGATGGCAGCCACCTTCGCCTTCCGCGAAGGCGTGCAGAAAGGCAAACCCGTGCTCCTGGAGCCGGTCATGAAGGTCGAAGTTATCGTCCCGGAAGAATTCCTTGGCGACACGATCGGCAATTTGAACAGCCGGCGGTCGATCATCCAGGGGATGGAGATGCGGCCTGGTAATGCCCAGGCAGTCCGCGCAATGACCCCGCTGGGTGAAATGTTTGGTTATGCAACAGAGTTACGTTCTGGAACCCAGGGGCGAGGCGTATTTTCCATGGAATTTGACCATTATGCGCCCGTGTCCGACTCGGTGGCGCAGGAAATCTTGAAAATCTAGTTTTTCATTGCAAACGGAAGGAGAGAAATCATGGCGAAGCAGAAGTTTGACCGGTCGAAGCCGCACCTGAACGTAGGGACGATGGGACACATCGACCATGGGAAGACGACGTTGACGGCGGCGATCACGAAGGTATCGCAGTTTTTCGGGAAGGCGGAATTCCGGGCGTACGATTCGATCGACAATGCGCCGGAGGAGAAAGCGCGCGGGATCACGATCAACATCGCGCACGTGGAATACCAGACGGACAAGCGGCACTATGCGCACGTGGACATGCCTGGGCACCGGGACTACATCAAGAACATGATCACGGGTGCGGCGCAGGTGGACGGCGCCATCCTGGTGGTGGCGGCTCCCGACGGGCCGATGCCGCAGACGCGCGAGCACGTATTGCTGGCGCGGCAGGTGGAGGTGCCGAGCATCGTGATCTTCCTGAACAAGGTGGACATGATGGACGACCCGGAGTTGCTGGAGTTGGTGGAGTTGGAGTTGCGAGAGTTGCTGAACTCGTACGGGTTCCCTGGGGACACGACGCCGATCGTGCGCGGCAGCGCCAAGAATGCGCTGGACAGCGTCTCGACGGATCCGAATGCGCCGGAATACGCCTGCATCAAGGAACTGCTGCGGGTGGTGGACGAGTACATTCCGGAGCCGAAGCGTGAGATCGAGAAGCCGTTCATGATGTCGGTCGAGGATGTGTTCTCGATCAAGGGGCGCGGGACGGTGGTGACGGGTCGTATCGAGCGTGGGGTCATCAAGGTGGGGGATCCGGTGGAGATCGTTGGACTGCGCGAGAAGAGTCTGGCGTCGGTCTGCACGGGAGTTGAGATGTTCCACAAGATGCTGGATGAGGGGATGGCCGGGGACAATGTTGGTTTGTTGCTGCGCGGCATCGAGCGGACGGACGTGGAGCGCGGGCAGGTGATAGCGAAGCCCGGGAGCATCACGCCGCACAAGAAGTTCCTGGCGGAGGTGTACGTGTTGAAGAAGGAGGAGGGTGGGCGGCACAAGGCGTTCTTCAACGGATACCGGCCGCAGTTCTACATCCGGACGATGGACGTGACCGGGGACATCTCGCTGCCGGAGGGCGTGGAGATGGTGATGCCGGGAGACAATGTGAACCTGACGGTGGAACTGATCGTGCCGGTGGCGCTGGAGCAGGGTTCCAAATTCGCCATCCGTGAAGGCGGCTTGACCGTCGGCGCGGGCGTCGTCACCAAGATCATCGAGTAGCAGGTACTGGCATGACCAAGCAGAAGATCCGCATCCGCCTCAAGGCATACGATCATCGTGTGCTCGACCAATCGGCTAAGCGCATTGTCGAAACGGCTGAACGCAGTGGCGCACGGGTAGTTGGTCCTGTACCCTTGCCAACCAAGTTGGAACGGTTTACAATACGCCGCTCGACTTTCATCGACAAAGACTCGCACGAGCACTTTGAGATCCGTACCCACAATCGCTTGATCGATGTCCTGGACCCTGACTCCAAGACCATCGATATGCTGATGCGCCTGAATTTACCGGCGGGTGTGGATATCGAAATCAAAATCTAGCAGTTGTCCAGTAACGAGTGTCAAGTTGCACGCTGGAACGCGACACTCGATATTGAGTGATGGCAGCACAAGAACGGTCCTTGCCCGCAGGCAAAAAAACAACCATGCCGCGGCAGCCCGGTTGACTGTGCTGTGACCGAGATGATGCAGCCGAAGCCCCGGTTGACAGTCTCGAACACATCTTTTTGAAGGAGAAAACCGAGTATGTTGAAAGGGCTGATTGGAAAGAAGATCGGCATGACCCAGATCTTCGATGAGACCGGCGTCGCGCATCCAGTGACGCTCATCGAAGCTGGGCCATGTTACGTTACGCAGGTACGCCTTCCGGCAAGTGAAGGCTACGCAGCGGTCCAGCTTGGTTTTGGGGAAGCCAAGCCCAAACGCCTGACCGGTGGAGAACTGGGACACCTGAAAAAGAACGACCTGCCCCCGGTCCGTTTCCTGCGCGAATTCCAACTGAAATCCTCCGAATACAAGGTCGGCGACAAGATCACGGTTGAGGCGTTTGCAGTCGGCGAGCGGGTGGACGTGGTTGGCGTCAGCAAGGGTAAGGGATTCGCCGGTGTGGTCAAACGTTACCACTTCAAGGGCGGCCCCAAGACCCACGGCGCTTCAGACCGCTTACGCGCGCCCGGTTCCAGTTCCTCGACCACCACCCCCGGCCGGGTATACAAAGGCACCCGCCGCGCCGGCCATATGGGCTCGGACCGTGTGACCGCCCAGGGACTCAAGATCGTCCTGGTGGACCTGGAACGCAACCTGATCGCCGTCCATGGGGCTGTCCCCGGACCAAAAGGCGGCTTGGTCATGATCAAGGATGCGCGCAAGCAATAGCCTGCGCCGGTAATGGGAGCATAGTGCCATGAAAGTAGACGTTTTCAACATGAAGGGCGAGAAGGTCAAGAAGGTCGAGTTACCGGCCGAGATCTTCGAAGCCCCCATCAATGTCGATCTGATGCACCAGGCGTTTTTACAGCAACTGGCAAATGCCCGCCTGGGCACACACAAGACAAAGACCCGCGGTGAAGTCTCCGGCGGCGGACGGAAACCCTGGAAGCAAAAGGGTACCGGGCGCGCCCGCCAGGGGTCGACACGTGCAGTCCAGTGGAAGGGCGGTGGACGCGTCCACACCCCGCAGCCGCGTAAGTACACCCAACAAATGCCGACCAAGATGCGGCGCGCCGCGTTGCGTTCCGCTCTCTCTGCCAAGGCCGCCGATGCCGGCCTTGTGCTGGTGGACGAACTGACCATCGAAGAACCGAAGACCCGCCTGATGGCGCAGGCTCTGACTGCGCTGGTCGGCGAGGCCAGCGTCTTGATCCTGGCGCCCGAGAAAGGCGACAACTTCGATATGGTCGCCCGTTCCACGAACAATATCCCCGATGCCAAGATCCTTCTGGCGAACTACCTGAACATCCGCGACCTGCTGGGTTACGACAAGCTGGTGCTGCCGGTCAAGGCGCTGGATGTCTTGAAGTCTTACCTGGTATAGGAGGGCAGCATGACCACGATTTATGATGTGCTCCGCCGCCCGTTGGTTACTGAGAAGTCAAACTACCAGTCTGGCAAGCTTCACCAGTACACTTTCGAAGTATCGAAAGATGCCACAAAGGGATTGGTGAAGGATGCGATCGAGACCCTGTTCGATGTCAAAGTAACGCGGGTAAATATACAGAATGTGCCTGCCAAACGCGGGCGTCGCGCCCGCAGCCGCCGGGTTTTGGTGCGCGTGCCCAGTTTCAAGAAAGCCATTGTCACTCTGGAAGCAGGCCAAACACTCGAGATCTTTGAGGGAGTGCAGTAATGGCCGTCAAGAAATATAAACCGGTAACGCCCGGTCAGCGTGGGATGACCGGCTATTCGTTCGATGAAATCACGAAATCCACGCCCGAGCGCAGCCTGCTGGCGCCCCAGCAACGGCATGGCGGTCGCAATGTGTACGGACGGGTGACCGTCCGCCACCGGGGAGGCGGCAACCGCCGTTTCATCCGAATCGTCGATTTCAAGCGTGACAAGCGCGACATCCCGGCCCGGGTTGCGGCAATCGAGTACGACCCGAACCGCACCGCCCGCCTGGCGCTGTTATTCTATGCGGATGGCGAAAAACGCTATATTGTTGCGCCGATCGGCCTGAAGGTTGGTGATACCGTCATCTCCAGCAACCAGGCTGAGATCCACCCTGGCAACAGCCTGCCGTTGTCCAACATCCCGGTTGGGACGATGGTCCATAATATCGAGTTGAAGGAAGGCAAGGGGGGCCAACTGGTTCGCTCTGCCGGGAATTCAGCGCAGTTACTGGCGAAAGAGGGCGAATATGCCCAGATCCGCCTGCCTTCTGGTGAAGTGCGCCTGGTGCGCCAGGTCTGTTATGCCACCATCGGCCAGGTGGGCAACCTGGAACATAGCAATATCAAACTGGGCAAGGCAGGGCGCAAGCGCCACCTGGGCATCCGCCCGACCGTGCGCGGTACCGCCATGTCACCGCGCGACCACCCGCATGGCGGTGGTGAAGGCCGCCAGCCGGCCGGAATGCCCGGACCGAAAAGCCCGTGGGGCAAACCGACGCGCGGTTACAAGACCCGCAAGAACAAGCAGACGGACAAGTACATCGTCCGCCGCCGCAGCAAGTCCAACCGTTAGTGCGTAAGAGCATAGTAAGGATGAGGCTATGTCACGATCGTTGAAAAAAGGGCCTTTCATAGACCCGAAACTACTCAAGAAAATCGAGAACATGAACCAGAAGGGTGAAAAGAAAGTCATCCGCACCTGGAGCCGCGCGAGCGTCATCTTCCCCCAGATGGTGGGACATACGATCGCCGTTCACGACGGACGCCGGCATGTGCCGATTTACGTCACGGAGAACATGGTGGGGCACCGGCTGGGTGAATTCGCCCCGACCCGTACTTTCCGCGGTCATGTGACTTCAGAGAAGTCCACCAAGGCTGCCTAGGAGTGAGATATGACGCATGACATTCGGGCGCATCTGCGCCACCTGCCTATCTCGGCCCAGAAAGTGCGCCTGGTCATCGATGCGGTGCGCGGAAAAGGCGCGGTGCAGGCGCAGGACATCCTGCGTTTCATGCCTCAGCGCTCCGCGGAACCAGTCTTGAAGTTGCTGAATTCGGCCATCGCGAATGCCGAGGAGAACTTTGGCGTCAGCCGCGATGACTTGTTCGTCGCCGTGATCTCCGCTGATGAAGGCCCCACCCGTCGCTGGCGTCGTTTTGGGGCGCGCGGCCGTTTCAAACCGTTGCTGCGCCGGTCTTCGCATGTGACCGTCATTCTGCGCGAGCAGGAAGCCGCGTAACGGCAAGGATAAGGAGATATTATGGGACGTAAAGTTCATCCGATTGGTTTCCGCCTGAACGTCAACAAGACCCTTTGGCAGGGACGCTGGTTTGCGGAAGGCGCACAGTATCGCGAAAACCTGAAACAGGATTTCGCCATTCGCGACCTGGTGCGTTCGGTCTCGGGTCGGGCGGGGGTTTCCCGGGTTGATGTGGAGCGTTACCCTGGCAAGCTCAAGGTTTCGATCCACACTGCAAAACCAGGCATCCTGATCGGCCGCAAGGGTGAGGGCGTCAAGAAGATCCGCCAGAGCCTCGAATCCCTGGCCGGCAAGAAGATCGACCTGGATATCAAGGAATTGAAGTCGCCGGATACCGATGCCTTCCTGGTGGCGCACAATATTGCCGACCAGTTGGAACGGCGTATCAGTTATCGCCGCGCCATGAAACGCTCGATCCAGCAGGCCATCCGCCAGGGAGCACAGGGAATCAAGATCGAGGTCCAGGGGCGGTTGTCGGGCGCTGAAATGGCGCGTTCGGTCTGGCTGCGCGACGGTCGCGTCCCGCTGCAGACCCTGCGGGCAGAAATCGATTTTGCCCGGGCCGAGGCGACCACAACTTATGGTCAGATCGGTGTCAAGGTGTGGGTCTACCATGGCGAAATGAAACCTGAAGTCGAGGAAAAGGCCGAGGCGACCGAGGGCGTTTACGTCAGCGAGTAGCCCGGAAAAGTCGTCTTGTGGAAAGAGGTTATTGCATATGTTGATGCCAAAACGTGTTAAGTGGCGCAAGCAAATGCGCGGCCGCATGAAAGGCAAGGAACTGCGCGGCGCTGAGATCAGTTTCGGCGAGTACGGCCTGCAGGCGCTGGAACCCGGCTGGGTTACAGCCCGGCAGATCGAGGCCGCCCGCCGTGCAATCGTGCGCGAGATGAAACGGCGCGGCAAAATTTGGATCCGCATCTTCCCGGATAAGCCGTATACCCAGAAACCACCCGAAACCCGCATGGGCAAGGGCAAGGGCGGGGTCGAGTACTGGGTGGCGGTGGTGAAACCCGGCCGGGTCATGTTCGAAGTTGGCGGCCTGCCCGAGGATATTGCCGTGGATGCTCTCCGCCTGGCGCAGTACAAGTTCTCCATCAAGACCAAGGTGATCGCCCGCCACGATCTGACAGGAGAGCAGGCATGAAACCAGAAGAAATCCGCGCCTTGTCGGTTGAAGAGATCAAGGCCAAAATGTCGGATGCCCGCGAGGAACTGATGAAACTGCGTTTCCAGCAGGTGAACGGCCAGTTGACCGATACCAGCCGTTTGAGGATCGTTCGGCGTAATATTGCCCGTTTCATGACCATCCTGAACGAGCGCGCCGGGACGGCTGAATAGGAAGGTGAAGTGATGAATCAACGTCGTCGTATCACTGGTGTCGTCACCAGCAATAAAATGACCAAGACGGTCGTGGTCGAGATCAGCCGGACCTTCCGGCATCCACTCTATCGCAAAGTCGTTCACCTGAGCAAACGGGTCATGGCTCACGACGAACTGGGCTGCAAGGTCGGAGACCAGGTTCGGATCGTGGAAAGCCAGCCCATCTCGCGCAATAAGCGCTGGATGGTCGAGTCCATTGTCCGACGGGAGATCCGCTCGGCCGACACCATCGTGGAGGCCTGACATGATCCAGCAAGAGAGTCGCATCAAGATTGCCGATAATACCGGCGGACGCGAACTGCTGGTGATCCACATCCTGGGCGGTTCGACCCGCAAGTTTGGCCGCATTGGCGATATTGTTGTTGGTACTGTCAAATCAGCCGCCCCGCAGGGTTCGGTCAAGAAGAGTGATGTTGTCAAGGCTGTCATCGTCCGCTGTTCGAAGGAATGGCGGCGTGAAGACGGCTCCTACATCCGCTTCGATGACAACGCGGCAGTCATCCTGGATGCCGACGGGCAGAATCCCAAGGGAACCCGCATCTTCGGTCCGGTGGCGCGCGAACTGCGCGAAAAAGGCTTCATGAAGATCGTTTCACTGGCCCCGGAAGTCCTTTAGCCGGGTAATCAGGAGCAAGATGATGAAAGTGAAAATTCGTAAAGGCGATACTGTAGAAATCATCAGCGGCCGGCTGGACGATAAGGGCAAGCGCGGCGAGGTGATCCGGGTCCTGCCGGATGAGAACCGCATTGTTGTGCAGGGTATCAACCTGCGCACCAAGCACCAGCGCCAGGTCCAAACCCAGCGTGGGCGGACGGTGAATCCGGGCCGGATCAGGTTCGAGGCCCCGCTGGACATATCGAACGTTATGCTGGTCTGCCCCAAGTGCAGTAAACCGAGCCGCATTGGCGTCCAGCGTGATGAATCTGGCGCCCATCGCGTCTGTAAACACTGCCAGGCCCTGTTCGACTAGGCGGCGCTGGACAGTTGGAGAGCGTATCATGAATCGATTGAAAGAGCGTTATCAGAAGGAAGTCGTTCCGGCCCTTACCAAGGCCTTCCAGTACGGCAATATCATGGAAGCGCCGCGCGTGGAGAAAG
>VGNO01000033.1 GCA_016865985.1 Chloroflexota bacterium
CCGCGAGTAAAAAAAAACTATTGCAATAAGTTACCATTAATGGTATCTTAACAGCATGGAATTCAGCCGTCTGCTCGAAATCGTGGGCGAGGAGCCTGTTTTCGAAACTGCCCTGCTGCTGGCGGGCGAGGTGGATGTGCGCGATGTACGCCGCCAACTCTCCCGCTGGATGCGGGCCGGGAAAGTGGCGCAGCTGCGGCGCGGTGTGTATACGCTTGCCCCGCCCTACCGGAAGGCGAAACCGCACCCGTTCCTGCTCGCCAACCGCATGGCGCGCGGCTCCTACGTGAGCGCGCAGTCGGCGCTGGCGCATTACGGCCTGATCCCCGAGGCTGCCCCCGTCACCGTCAGCGTGACGACGGGACGCCCCGGGCGCTGGGAAACGCCGTTCGGCCGTTTCGAGTTCCGCCACATCAAGCCCGCGCTCTTCTACGGGCACCGGCTGGCCGGACTCGGCGGCGGGCAGGAAGCCTTCCTCGCCAGTCCCGAAAAGGCGCTGCTCGACCTGGTCCATCTCCACCCCGGCGCAGATTCGACCGAGGCCCTGCGCGCGCTGCGCCTGCAAAACCTGGAGCGCCTGGATGTGCAGGAGTTACTGCGGCTGGCCGAACAAAGCGGCTTCCCGAAGTGGAAACGGGCAGCCCGCCGGGTGGCCGAACTGGCGCAGGAGGAAGCGCAGGAGTACAAAACGCTATGAAAAGCCGTCTTGCCGAGTTGACCCGCTCCGCTTCCACGCCTGCGCAGGCGCGCAATGCGGCGCGCGAATATTTACAGGCGCGCATCCTCGGCTCGCTCCAGCGCGCCGGCGCGATGATCCCGCTCGCGTTCCATGGCGGCACGGCCCTGCGCTTTTTGTTCGCCACGGCGCGCTATTCCGAAGATCTCGATTTCGCCCTCGAAAAGGATGCCGGCCGCTACGATTTCCGGGCGTATTTGCAGGCCATCCAGCGCGACCTGCGCGCCGAGGCCTACGCAGTGGAACTGAAAGTAAGCGACCAAAGAACCGTCCACAGCGCCTTTGTTCGTTTCCCCGGCCTGCCCTATGAACTGGGGCTTTCGCCGCACACGGACGAGGCGCTGGCGGTCAAACTCGAAGTGGATACCCGTCCGCCCTCCGGCGCGCGGCTGGAGACGACCGTCGTCCGCCGCCACGTCATTTTGCAGGTCCAGCACCACGACCGCGCCTCGCTGCTGGCGGGCAAACTCCACGCGGTTTTGCAGCGCGCCTTCACGAAGGGACGCGACCTGTACGACCTGCTCTGGTACCTCAGCGACCCGGCCTGGCCCCCGCCGAACCTGTCCCTGCTCAACAACGCCTTGGCGCAGACGGGTTGGGCGGGCGGCACCCTGACCGAATCCACCTGGCGCGGCGTCTTGCGCGAGCGCTTGCAGGCCATCGCCTGGGAAAACGTTCAGAACGATGTGCGCCCGTTCCTGGAGCCGGGTGTCAATTCTGATATCCTGACACGCGAGAATTTATTGAAATTGACCGGAGATGCGCCATGATATTCGCCCGCTGCGGCTGGACGCCGTTCGAAGGCTGGAAGGTGAAGGGACGCGTGACGCGCGTGGTGCTGCGCGGACGCGAAGCCTTCAAGAATGGAAAAATCCTCGTTGAGCCGGGATACGGCAGGAACGTCCGCGAGAAATAAAAAGAGCACAGAGTTGTCTCTGTGCTCACCGAAAGACGAAGGAACGCTTATTTCTCGGCCAGCGCTCCGCTGACGTACTTGTGCAGTACACTGGAGATCAAGGTCTGGTAGGGAATGCCCTCCCGCAGGGCGCGTTTTTGCAGGTCGAGCAGGTCTTTCTCGGAAATGCGGATATTGACGCGCTTGTCCTTGCGGAAGGCAGCACGCGCATAGGCCTGGTACTGGGCCGCCTGTTCTTTGACATTTTTCACCGACTGCCATTCCTCGTTTTCGTAGGTGGCCAGCAGTTCGAGTTCGTCCGGTTGAAGTTTTAGGTCGCTCATGGTTTTATGATAATCTTTTGTGTGTAATTTGACAATATTTCACCCGCCGGGACTAAAGTCCCTGCTCAGTTCATGAAAGCCCTCCGGGCTGGCGGCTTGAAAGAGTCGGATTTACCCGACTTCCACGAACTGAGGCGGGGATTTATCCCCCGCCGTGCCCCGCGGACGAAAGGAATATCGCATGAACTCCAAACTCATTCTCTCCATTCTTGTCATCTTAACTTTGCTCAGTTCCATCACTTTGACTGCATGTTGCTGGGCGTCAGAATTAGCATTTCCTCCCCAACTTGGCGATGAAATAGTAAAAATCTCTGGCGATTTTGGCTTGACTACCTGGTCTTATGGCGGATATGTTTTAGTAGGCAATTATTCAGACGCTGAGCAAAGGTATGTGGCCGTTGAAGGCATAGTAGAAATCGGTTGGAATAACGATTTTATTATTATCAAGAATAACTCGCATGATTATCCGTGGCATGTCATTATTGTTACCACAAATCAAAACTTTCCCTGTGGCGTGGAAAATCCTTTGATTGATCTGGGGGCCTGCATAAGTTATGACGTGGTTGCTGATTTGAATTTACCTGACAAATTGGATATTCAGATGAAAAATGTGCAGGATGTATTTGAAAGTCTCAAGCCTGAACAACCGTAATTTTGACATCTCTGCCGATTTTGTTACAGCGCAGGAATACTTTTCGAAACCAAGACCAGCCTCCAGGTCGCGCGTGTCCGCCCGGAAAAGGCTTGAGCAAGAAAAAATGTGTATAAACGGGATTTCGCTCCCAGCGTGGCACCGAGTCCCGATTCACAATCAGACTATAAGACTAGAAGACAAGGAGACTATATGACTATCCAAAAACACAACCTGTCCCACCTGCCGCTCGGCGACCACAAGACCGCGCCGTGGTATGGCAAGGACATCGTCTCGGTCAAGCAGTTCGACCGCGAAGCCCTTGAGTACATCTTTGCCGTGTCGCACGAGATGCACGACATGGTGGACCACATCGGCACCTTCGACCTGCTCAAGGGCAAGATCCTCGCCAACCTGTTCTACGAACCGTCCACCCGCACCTCGTCGTCGTTCACCGCTGCCATGGAACGGCTCGGCGGCTCGGTCATCCCGATCAACGAGGTCAAGTACTCGTCGGTCTCGAAGGGCGAGAGCCTGGCGGACACCGTCCGCACGCTCGAGTGCTACGCCGACGTGATCGTGCTGCGCCATCCCGAGGTCGGGTCAGCGGCCATCGCCGCCAACGCGGCCCACAAACCGGTCATCAATGCCGGCGACGGGATCGGCGAACATCCCACCCAGGCCCTGCTCGACGCCTTCACCATCCGCGAAGAGATCGGTCACATCGACGGGCTGACCGTCACCCTGCTCGGCGACTTGAAGCACGGGCGCACCGTCCACTCGCTGGCGCGCCTGCTCTCGCTCTACAAGGTCAAGATAAACTACGTCTCGCCTAACATCCTGCGCATGCCCGCCGAACTAACCGACGAACTCAAGCAGAAGGGCATCGAGCAGGCCGAGTTCTCCACCCTCGACGAATGCCTGCCCCAGACCGACGTGCTGTACGTCACCCGCGTCCAGAAGGAACGCTTCGCTGACGAGGCCACGTACGAGTCGGTCAAGGGCGCGTACGTGATTGATCCGAAGGTGATGAAAGCCGCCAAGGAATGCATGATCGTGATGCACCCGCTGCCGCGCGTCGGCGAGATCAGCCCCGAGTTCGACAACGACCCGCGCGCCGCCTACTTCCGCCAGATGGAGTACGGTTTATACGTTAGAATGGCGTTGCTGGCGATGGTTTTGGGCAAGGCATAAAAGTGTCATGTGTCAAGTGATCCGGTGTCACGTGGCACTTGGCACGGGAACACTTGACACGGGAATACTTGACACTGGAACACGGAAAAACATGGAAACTTTTTTTACCTTTCTCGCCAAACGCGTCGACGACTGCTCGTCCCTGTTGTGCGTGGGACTCGACCCGCACCCGTCCGACCTGCCGGCCCCCACTGCCGAAGCGGCGCGGGACTTTTGCCTGCGTCTCGTCAAAGCGACCGCCGCCTACGCCGCGGCCTTCAAGCCCAACGCCGCCTTCTTCGAGCTGTACGGACCGGAAGGCTGGTCCGCGCTAAAGGATGTCATCACCGCCGTGCAGGACGAGTCGGACCGGCTGGGTTCGCTGATCCCCGTCATTCTCGACGCCAAACGGGGCGACATCGCCTCGACCGCCGAAGCCTACGCCGAATCGGCATTCAAGCACCTCGGCGCACATGCCATCACGCTCAACCCGTACCTCGGCAAGGATTCCATTGATCCGTTCCTGGCCTACAAAGAGAAGGGCGTGTTCCTGCTGTGCAAGACGAGCAATCCGGGGGCGGGTGACATTCAAGACCTGACCGTGGACCGCAGACGATCGACCATGAACCATGAACCATCGTCCGCCGTCCACCGTCCATCGTCTGTTCCGTTGTATGTTCATGTGGCAGAACTTGCCCAATATTGGATTACAGCCAACAACATCGGCCTCGTCGTCGGCGCGACCCAACCCGAAGCCCTCGCCCGCGTCCGCGCTGCCGCGCCCGACCTGTGGTTCCTCGTCCCCGGCATCGGCGCCCAGGGCGGGGATTTGGAGACCGCGCTCAAAGCCGGTTTACGATCAGACGGGAAGGGGATGCTGGTCAATGTCTCGCGGGCCATTTCCCGGTCCGAAAATCCCAAGTTGGAAGTGGCCAGGCTGCGGGATGAGATGTCGGAAATCGGTTCATCGTTAATGGTTAATGGAAAACGGTCGTCCGCGCCCATTAACCATGATCCATTAACCACTTTAGCAGACGATCTTCTCACCTCGGGTTGTATAAAATTCGGCGAATACACCCTTAAGTCTGGATTGAAATCCCCGATTTATATTGACCTGCGCCAAATCATCTCACTTCCCAAACTGCTGGAACAAGTCGCAGCCTGCTATCTTCCTGTCTTGCATCATCTCACATTTGATCGCCTCGCCGGTCTGCCGTACGCCGCCATTCCGATTGCCACCGCCATCAGCCTCGCCGGAAACTATCCGATGATCTACCCGCGCAAGGAAGCCAAGGACTACGGCACGAAAGCCGGGATCGAGGGCGAATACCACGCCGGGGAGACCGTGGCCGTAATTGACGACCTCGCCACCACCGGCAGATCGAAGTTCGAGGCCATCGAAAAACTGACCGCCGCCGGGCTGAAGGTGCGGGATGTGGTTGTGCTGATCGACCGCCAGTCCGGGGCGAAGGAGGCGCTGGTGGAAGCCGGGTACACCATACATGCCGTGTTGACCATCACGCAGTTGCTGGATCACTGGGAAAAGGCTGGGAAGGTGGAAGCGAGTAAAATAAAAGCAACACGGGAATTCATCGAACGTTGATCGTTTCGAGATTTGACATCTTGTTGGGCGGCGATTTTCATATCTGCAACAAGAAAATCATGAAATATCGGAATTGAAATCCGGATTTGCATGATAAAATAGGGACATGCTTACTCGACCATACTATCTCGAAAAACTCTCCACTGCCATCCGCCGCTCCCCCATCACCGCGCTGCTCGGGCCGCGCCAGTGCGGGAAGACCACCCTGGCGCGCCAGTTTTCGCAGGATAAACAGGCCGTTATCTTCGACCTGGAATCGTTCCCCGACCAGCGCCGTCTGCAAAACCCTGAACTCGTGCTCGGCAGACTAGAAGGCCTGGTGGTGCTGGATGAAATCCAGATCATACCCGAATTGTTCCAGGTGCTGCGCGTGCTCGTGGATCGCACCGATAACAAGGCACGTTACCTGATCCTGGGCAGCGCCTCCCCTGCCATCCTCAAATCCGTGTCTGAGACCCTGGCCGGGCGGGTCGAATTCGTCGAACTGGCCGGCTTCGATCTCGCCGAAAGCGGCGCCGCTGCATGGGAAACGCTCTGGCTGCGGGGCGGGTTCCCGCGCGCCTTCCTGTCCGACTCCGACGATGACAGCCTGAACTGGCGGGAAGGTTTCATCCGAACCTTTTTGGAGCGGGATATTCCACAATCAGGCATCAGCCTCCCGCCCGCTGCCATCCGCCGTTTCTGGACCATGCTCGCCCACTATCACGGCCAGACCTGGAACGCGGCGGAACTGGCGCGTTCGATGGGACTCACCGATAAGACCGCCCGTTCCTACCTCGATATCCTGACCGGCACTTTCATGATGCGCCAGTTGCAGCCCTGGTTCGAGAACCTGGGCAAACGACAGGTCAAGGCGCCCAAGGTTTATTTCCGCGATACCGGGCTATTGCATGCTCTTTTGGATATTCCCGACAAACACAGCCTCTACGGCCACCCGAAAGTCGGCGCTTCGTGGGAGGGATTCGTCCTCGAACAGGTTTTACGGATCCTCAACCCCTCCCAGGCTTATTTCTGGGCGACCCATAGCGGCGCGGAACTTGACCTGGTCTTTCTGCGCGGCGGGAAGCGGTATGGGATCGAGGTCAAGTTCAGCGAAGCGCCCAGGGTCACCGCCTCGATGCGGACGGCGGTATCCAACCTGGGTCTGGAACATCTGTGGGTCGTTTATCCGGGCGAGCACATTTCCCCGGTGGATGAAAAAATAACGCTTTGGCCGCTGAAAAAAATCACCGAGTTGACCCCGCTCTGAACATGTCCATTGAGCCGTATTGACCATCTCGCAGTTGCTGAAGTATTGGGAGAAGACCGGGAAAGTGGAGAAAGAAAAGATCGCCGCGACATGTGAGTTTTTGAAACAAAGTCGGTAGCGAGGAAAACCATGACAGGGATTGCAGTGAATGTTGCAGTCATCCACGAAGGGAAAATCCTCCTGACGAAACGGGAGGATTTTGAGACCTGGATTCTGCCGAGCGGTGGAGTAGAAGACGGTGAATCAGTTGCACAGGCAGCCATCAGGGAAACAAAAGAAGAAACCGGCTTGGATGTGGAGTTAATCCAGCTCGTGGGTATTTATTCCCGCCTGGGATACATGCCCGGTGTTCACGCGGCGCTATTTACCGCAAAACCCGTCGGCGGTGAAATCAAGTGCCAGGAAGGGGAAACGGTTGCTGTTGAATGGTTTGCGTTTGATGATATTCCATCCCCACTGTCCATCGGACACAAAAGACGAATCGAGGACGCTATTGCTGGAGTGAGTGGGGTGGCTGTTGCACAGGAAATCAACCGACCGGCAGCTCCTTTAGAACGACTCCTATGGAAGGACATGATTAGACTTCGGGATCAGTCTGGATTGCCGCGACAGACTTTCTGGTTGCAGCTGGTCGAAGATGTTACCATTCAGGAAGAAGTTGAGGTTGGAGAGTAGAAATCCATGCGCGGTGAACATCAAAAATGGCTCTCCTGGGCGCGCGAGATCCAGGCGCTGACCCAGACCGGCCTTTCCTACAATAAGAACGAATTCGATATCCAGCGCTACCGGCGGCTGGAGGAGATCGCGGCGGAGATCGTCGCCGCCCACACCACACTTCCCCGCCAGGCGCTGCTGGACAGTTTCCGCATCCAGCCGGGGTACGCCACGCCAAAGATCGACGTGCGCGGCGCGGTCATCCGGGATGGCAAGATTCTATTGGTTCAGGAGAAAAGCGACGGCAAGTGGTGCATGCCCGGCGGCTGGGCCGACGTGGGCGACCTGCCCTCCGCGATGGTGAGACGGGAGGTACAAGAGGAAAGCGGTTTCGAAGTCAAGGTGGATAAATTAACCGCTGTCTACGATGCCAACCGCGTCCCCGGCGCCCAAATGGAGTTTTACCACGCATATAAACTCATCTTCCTGTGCGCCATCACCGGCGGCGAAGCCCGCCCCAGCAATGAAACATTGGCGGTGGATTTCTTTAAACCGGATAATCTTCCGCTGCTCTCGAATTACCGCACCAGCCGCCAGATGATCGAGGAAGTCTTTGCCCATATCACCGACCCAACCAGACCGGCAGCCTTCGATTAGGAGAACCATGAGCGACAAACATACCTTCCGCGCCTTCATCGAAAACCCAGGGGGCGGCGGCGCGTTCGTCCGCATCCCCTTCGACGTGGAAGCGGCCTTCGGCAGGAAGCGCGTCCCGGTGTGCGCCACGATTGACGGCGAGGCGTACCGCGGCACGCTCGTCCGCATGGGCGAACCCTGCCACATACTGGTCGTGCTGAAGGAGATCCGCCAGAAGATAGGCAAAGATTTCGGCGATGAGGTGGAAATTGTGTTGGAAGAGGATACTGCGCCGCGCGTGGTTGAAGCGCCGGAGGATTTCCGGCGGGCGCTGGAGCGTGACCCGGCCGCGCAGGCCGCATTCCAGGAACTTTCCTACACTCACCAGCGGGAGCACGTCCGCGCCATCCTGGAAGCGAAGCGGGAGGAGACCCGCCGGAAGCGGATCGAGAAGGCCGTCGAGATGTTGAAGACCAAAAAGTAGCACCTGCACGACTTCTTTTGCCCCCAGGGGGGTATCATCCCCGCGCCGCGCGTTCCAGCGCGTCCTGGAACACACCCACCATATTCTCCAAATTGACTTCCTCCGTCACGATGCGGTAGGATTCGGCGCCCATCCTGCGTAATCTCCCTGCGTCGGACAAGGCTTCGCCGAGGATGGCGGTTAACGCCGCCAGGTCATCCGGCGGGACCTGCCAGCCGTTGCCCGGCATCGTCCCCGCCGGGGAGCGCACCAGCGCCTCGTTCGTCCCATCGCCCCGGCCCATGATGACCGGCAGGCCGTAGGACATGGCCTCCTGCGCAGCCAGGCCCCCGGTGCCGGGCAGTACGAACAGGTCGGCGGCTGTAAAAAGGGATGCCAGTGTTTCGCCGTGTTGCGCGCCGGCAAAGACCGCGCCAGGGTAGACCCCCGCAGCCAGCGTTTCCAGCGCCGCCCGTTCCGGCCCGTCGCCGATAATGATGAGTTCCGGCTGCATCCTGTGCGGCAGGGCGGCGCAGGCTTGCAGCAGCAGGTCCACCCGCTTGCGGGCCTGGAGGCGGCCCACGAACAGCGCCTTCGGCTTGCCGCCAAAACCCGGCGGGCGGATGGGTAGCGGATGCGCCGGGCGGGCGGCAACCGCATTGGGGGCAATGAAAATCCGGTCAGCGGGAAATCCAATAGCGGCGTATTCCTGCGCCCCGCGCGGGCCGTAGGCGACCAGGGTGTCGAACCGGCTCAGGAAACGCGCCCGGCCATTCTTGCGCCACCCGGCCCCAGGTCCCGCCAGGGGCGGCGCGCCCAGCCCCCAGCCGATGACCGGGCGGCCGCGGCGCTTCATCCAGCGGATGGCGGCCGGCGTCGCCAGGTAGCGCGGGTTGGCCTCCACGATCAGGGCATCCGGGTCCCTGTCTGCCAGCCAGCGCAACAGGCCAGGCTGGTGACAGAGATAGAGCGCGCCGTTCAGGATGTGGATGTTCCGGGCGGGTGTGAACTGGGCGGTCTGCAAGTCGTCTGTTACGGCGATCGATTCTTCAGCCCGCGGCTGCCCGGCAAAGACCTCCAACCCACCGCGGCAGGTCCTGGCCAGGGCATCCATGAAGGCGGCGCGGTAGACCGGCAGGACGCGCTGCTGGAGCGCCAGGCGACCGTGGAAGGTGGAGGGGAAGTCTGTCATTTGGACCAGGATACTCGATCAGGTTGTCCGGTATAATGCCAGGCGAGATGCCGTATTTCTGTTACATTCTGGAGTGTTCCGATGCGACCTATTACACCGGTTGGACGACCGACCCGCTGCGCCGGGAAGCCCGCCACAACGCAGGAACGGGTTCCCGCTACACCCGCAGCCGCCGCCCGGTGAGACTGGTCTACGTGGAGCAATTGCCGGACCGGCCTGCAGCCATGCGCCGCGAGGCGGCCATCAAAGCGCTGGGGAGGGCGGAAAAACAGGAACTGGTCGAAAAACAGGTCAATCCGTAAAGAGCGGTAGGTGGCCGAGCGAGACCACATCGGCCCACCTGGCGCGCTCGCCCTCGGTCAGGATGGCGGCTTCGGCGGCCACGCTGGCCCCGGCTTTTTCCATGATCATGCGCATCCCTTGCAGGGTCGAGCCGGTGCTGATGACGTCATCCAGGATGACCACCTTTTTGCCTTTGATAAGGTCATGGTCTTTTTCGTCCAGGATGAGGGTCTGCGGCTTGCCGGTGGTGATGGACAGCGTCTCGGCGATCAGCGCCGCGCCCATGTAGGGCTTGTAGGCTTTGCGCAGGATGGCGTAGGGCTTTTTGGTCTCCACGGCCAGGGCATAGGCCAGTGGGATGGACTTGGCCTCGGCCGTCACCAGGACATCGTAATCCAAGCCCTTCAGTTTCTTCCCCAGGGCGCGGGCGCAGGCCTGGACCAGTTCGACATCGCCCAGGATGTTGAGCAGGGCGATCTTGAGGCCGGGCTTGATCTCGAACAGCGGCAGGCGGCGTTTCAATCCGGCGATCTCGATGGCATAAGTGTCACGCGGCATGGGTGTCCTCCTGAAAAGGAAAGTAGACGGGGAAAGTTTATCACAATTCATCTGGCGTTATAATCGTTCCATGCTCCCCGAACTGGATCTCAAGGATGTTGTCCGGTTGCGCAAGCCGCATCCGTGCGGCTCCTTCGAATGGACCGTCTACCGCCTGGGGGCGGATATCGGCCTGGAATGCAACACCTGCAAGCGGCGGGTGCTGCTCACCCGGCGCGAACTTTCCCGGCGGTTGAAATTGATCCTGCCTGGCGAAGAACATGAACAACCCAAAGCCTAAGCCTCACATCCTCTTCCTGTTTTCCGATACCGGCGGCGGTCACCGCGCCGCAGTGGACGCCATCATCGAAGCCCTGCGGCTCGAGTTCGGCGAGGCGGCCACGACCGAAATGGTGGATTTCCTGACCAACTACGCCCCGCCGCCCTACAACCAGTTGCCGCGCTTCTACCCGGAGATGGTGAAAGCCTCGGAACTATGGGGCGCGGGTTTCCGCATCAGCGATGGCCGGCCGCAAGTGCGCCTGATGACCTCCACCTTCTGGCCCTACGTCCGCCGGGCGGCGCGCCGGCTGGTCAAGGAACACCCCGCCGACCTGCTGGTCAGCGTCCACCCACTCGGCAACTCATTCTTCCTGAAAGCCCTCGGCGCGCGCCGCCCGCCCTTTGTGACGGTCGTGACCGACATGGTGTCCACCCATGCCCTGTGGTTCGACAAGCGCGCCGATCTCATCCTTGTGCCGACCGAGAAAGCGCGCCAATTTGCCATCCAGTACCACATGTCCCCGCAAAAAGTACGCGTGGTGGGACAGCCGATCTCGGAGCGTTACTGCGTACCCGGACCCGGCAAGACCACCCTGCGCCGCGAGTTTGGCTGGCCGGTGGACAAATTCACCGTCCTGATGGTCGGCGGCGGGGACGGGATGGGTCCGCTGGCCGAGACGGCGCACGCCATCGACGAATCGGGGCTGGACCTGAACCTGGTGATCGTGACCGGGCGCAATACCCGCCTGAAAGAAGAACTGCAGGGCGCGGCCTGGGAGAACCCGGTGTTCATCTACGGGTTCACCAGGGAAATGCCCACCCTGATGCGCGCCGCCGATGCCATTGTCACCAAGGCCGGGCCGGGGACGATCGCCGAGGCGCTGGTGGCCGGCCTGCCCATCATCCTCTATTCCAAACTCCCCGGACAGGAAGACGGCAATGTGGATTACGTGGAGGAGCGCGGGCTGGGTGTCTGGGCGCCGGAGCCGCTCAAGGTCGTGCGGACCCTCACGCGCTGGGTCTGCCGCCCGCCCGAAAGGGAGCGGGTGGCGGGGAACTGTCTTGCTGCCGCCTGCCCGGATGCCTCGCGCCGCATCGCCCGCGCTTTGGGGGAAAAGGTTGGGTTGGACCCGGCGGGCGGCTCTCCGCTGCCCGGCGGGAGGGCGAAAAAGCCCGTGTAGTATAATCCCCTCGCCATGCCCATCCTGGACGCCAACACCCTGGAATCCTTCAGCCGCTCCCCGGAACAGACCCGCCGCCTGGGGATGCGCCTGGGCGCGCTGCTCCAGTCCGGCGACCTGCTCTGCCTGCAAGGGGACCTGGGCGCCGGCAAGACGACGCTTGTCCAGGGCCTGGCGCAGGGCTGGGGGTCGCTGGACCCGGTTTCCAGCCCGACTTTCGTGCTGGTCAACGAGTACCGCCGCCCGGACGCCGGGCAGTTGTTCCACCTGGATGCCTACCGGATCGAGTCCCTGCCGGAGGCCGAACAACTGGACCTGGACGCCATGCTTGCCGCAGGTCCGCTGGTCGTCGAGTGGCCGGAACGGCTGGAGCCGCTCCTGCCGCCCGAGCGGTTGTGGGTCCGGCTGGAATATGTCGATGAAGAGCGCCGCGACCTGCAATTTTCAGCCAACGGCGGACGGCCGGAGGCGCTGTTGGCCGCCTTCCGCCAGTCGGCCTACGGGGTGGACTGATGCTGCTGGCGCTCGATTCTTCCACCTCCCGGACCGGCCTGGCATTGTACGATGGCGTGCAGGTTGTTGCCGAATTCTCCTGGGTTGGACGCGGGCGGCAGACCGCCGAACTGGCCCCGGCGCTTACCGGGCTGCTGGCGCGCACCGGGCTGGCGATGAGCGACATCCAGGCGCTGGGCGTGGCGCTTGGTCCCGGTTCGTTCACCAGCCTGCGGGTGGGACTGGCGCTGGCGAAGGGGCTGGCGCTGGCGCGCCGCCTGCCGCTGGTCGGCATCCCGACCCTGGACGTGACGGCGGCCGTCCATCCGCCCCGCCGGCTCCCGCTGGCGGCGGTATTGCAGGCCGGGCGCGGCCGGCTGGCTGTCGGCTGGTATAGATGTTCGAAGGATGGCTGGCAGGCCGAGGGTCCGGCGCAGGGCATGGGCGTCGATGAACTGGCGCAGTCCATCCATACCCCGACCATCGTCTGCGGTGAGTTGACGGCGGATGAACGCCAGCGCCTGGCGCGGAAACGCCACAACATCGTCCTGCCTTCCCCGGCGCAATGCCTGCGCCGCCCGGCGGTATTGGCCGAACTGGCCTGGCAGCGCTGGCAGGCGGGTGAAGCGCCGCCGCTGGCATCGCTTGCGCCGATCTACCTGCATGTTGCCGGGGCGCCACTGGCATGAACAATACCCTGCGGCTGCGCCCGATGACGCTGGATGATGTGCCTGGAGTTGTGGAACTCGACCGGCTATCGTTCAGCCTGCCCTGGCCGGAGCGTTCGTTCCGCTTCGAAGTCGCCGAGAACGATGCCTCGCGCTGCTGGGTGGCGGAAATGGACGCCGGGGGCCGGACGCACCTGGTTGCCATGCTGGTGCTGTGGCTGGTGGAAGGCGAGGCGCACATCGCCACCCTGGCTGTCCGCCCGGAATTCAGGCGGCAGGGCGTCGGCCAGGCCATCCTGCAACAGACCCTCCAGGCGGCGCAGGCGGAGGGCGCCCGGAGCGCCATGCTGGAAGTCCGTTCCGGCAACCTGGCGGCGCAGGAACTCTACCGCAAATATGGTTTCCAGGTGGTGGGAACCCGGCCGCATTACTACAAGGATAACAATGAGGATGCCATCCTGTTGACCCTCGATACCCTGGAGAGTATATGAGCGCTGAAGAGACGCTTGCCCAGATCACGAAGGAAGTATCCACCTGCACCGCCTGCGCACTGCACCGTTCGCGCAAGCGCTCGGTGCCCGGCGAAGGCCCGGCGGGGACCGAGATCATGTTCATTGGCGAGGGGCCGGGTTTCAATGAGAACGAGCAGGGCCGCCCCTTCGTGGGCGCGGCCGGCAACCTGTTGAACGAATTGTTGGCCCAGGCAGGGATGAAGCGCGAGGCGGTCTGGATCGGCAATGTGGTAAAATGCCGTCCGCCTGAAAACCGGGACCCATTGCCGGAGGAGTTGTCGGCCTGCAATGCCTACCTGGAACGCCAGATAGCGGCCATCGGTCCCAAGATCATCATCACCCTCGGGCGTTTTTCGATGGGAAAGTTTCTGCCAGGCGCCAAGATCGGCGCCGTGCATGGGCAGATGCGGCGCATCGGGCAGAGGTTCGTGATTGCCATGTTCCATCCGGCGGCGGCGCTGCATAATGCCTCCATCAAACCGATGCTCGTCAAGGATTTTGCCCAGTTGCCGAAACTGCTCGAGCAGGCGCGGGCGGCGCTGGGACAGCCCGCGACCGTCCCGGCTGGGGAGCCGCCGGAAGAAGCGAAGCAGTTGAGCATGTTTTAGTAGCCGTGTAATAATAACTTCCCTACTTTTTGCGCTTTTTACGAGCAATTTTCAGCTACGAAACGGAAGTTGTTTTTACACAAATCCTTAGTAAGTTTTATCGTATGGCGCAAGATCAGGAAAGGTTTATTTTGATCAGTTTCCCCTCGGGCGCTGGATTCAAAAGGCCCAGCCTGATTGACCGGGCCTTTGTTATAATCTTAGCGCCCCTTTCGGGGCGCTTTCCCAATGTTACTCACATTGGGGATGGATAAGCAAATTATAAGGCTTTCAATCCCTTTGTCAAGGGAGGAGAAAAATGACTTTCCGCACTACGGTTTATATTGACGGCTACAATTTGTATAATGGTGTTCGGAGAATGTATAAAAGTCCAGATACTCCATACGAAGCCGATCGCTGGCGCGAGGTTTTATGGCTTGATCTTGTGAAATTGTCGGAGTCGTTTCTAAACCCTACTCAGGCGCTAACGATTGTCAAATACTTCACTGCCAGAATAACCAGCCCGAAAAGCAAAATGGATAGACAAAGCGATTACCTGGATGCTGTATCTTCCCTTCCCAAGAACCAAATCATCGAAGGGAAATATCACGACAATAACCTTGTGATTTGCCAGCACTGCGGCAAAACGTTCTTTGTCTCGAAGGAAAAGCAAACAGATGTAAATCTGACCACTGAACTCCTTGTGGATGCCATCGAAGACAAATTCGACTCGGCTTACCTAGTAACGGCAGACAGCGATTACAAGGCTCCTTTGAAGTACATCAAAAACAAATATCCACAAAAGCGCGTTTACATGGAGTTTGTTGAAACGAATTTCTCGAACATTTTGGCTAGGCTGACTTACCGGACATACATCATAAAACGCGACAGATTGGTGGCGTGCCAATTGCCTGACACCGTTACTATGCCAAGTGGGTATAAGATCAGTCGTCCGGCTAAATGGAAGTAGATGGAGACAAAAAGGATACCAATGACCATAAAAGACTCTCTCATCAAGAAAATGAAAGAAAGGACTGCCCGCATCGCTATCCTGGGCATGGGCTATGTCGGCCTGCCGTTGGCGGTGGTATTTGCCGATGCCGGTTTCGATGTGACCGGGGTGGACCCGGACAGCCGCAAGATCGAGGCGCTCAACCGTAAGACCAGTTACATCCCGGATGTTTCGACTGAAACGGTTGCAAGGCTGGTTGAAGCCGGGCGTCTCAAGGCGACCACCGATTTTTCGGTCTTGAAGGAAATGGATGCGGTCAGCATCTGCGTCCCCACTCCCTTGCGCCAGACCGGCGACCCGGATATGTCATTCATAATGTCCGCCACCGAGGAACTGGCGAAATATATGCACAAGGGTGTGGTCGTGGTACTAGAATCGACCACCTACCCCGGCACCACGCGCGAGCTGCTGCTGCCGAAACTGGGTGAGGAAAAGGGACTGAGGGTCGGCAACGATTGGTTCCTGGCCTTCTCGCCGGAACGGGTCGACCCGGGGCGCCAGGATTTTACAACTTTGAACACCCCCAAGGTTGTGGGAGGCGTTACCGAAGCCTGCGCCGAAGTGGCCGAGGCCTGGTATGGCGGGGCCATCCAGCACATCCACCTGGTCTCATCCGCCGAGGCCGCCGAACTGGCAAAACTGCTGGAGAACACTTTCCGCATGATCAACATCGGCCTGGTCAACGAACTGGCGATCATGTGCGAGCGCCTGGGCGTGGATGTCTGGGAAGTGATCGACGCCGCCGCCACCAAACCCTTCGGTTTCATGAAGTTCACGCCAGGCCCCGGGCTGGGCGGGCACTGCATTCCGATCGACCCGCTTTATCTTTCCTGGAAGATGAAAGCCTTCCAATACAATGCCCGTTTCATCGAACTGGCATCCGAGATCAATACCAACATGCCGCGCTATGTGGTCACCCGCATCCTGGAAGGATTGAACAAGCGCGGCAAGGCTTTGAAGGGTGCGAAGACCCTGGTGCTGGGCGTGGCCTATAAGCCGGATATCGACGATATCCGCGAATCGCCGGCGTTGGATGTGATCGGCCTGCTCCAGGGGAAGGGCGCGGATGTTTCGTACCACGACCCCTACATCCCGTCCCTGCGGACACATGCCGGCCTGGAGATGCGCTCCATCCCGGACCTGATGGCCGGGGTGCGCGCCGCAGACCTGGTCGTCATCATCACCAACCATAGAACCTACGATTACAAGGCGATCCTGGACGATGCCAGGTTCATCTTCGACAGCCGCAATGCGCTCGGGAAAATCGGGAAAAACAATCCAAAAGTAGAGAGGCTGTAAGTGGCGCATTATCTCGTTACTGGCGCAGCCGGTTTCATCGGGGCGCGCGTCTCGGAAATGCTCATCGAAAACGGTCACTCCGTCGTGGGCGTGGACAACCTGAACGACGCCTATGATGTACGTATGAAGGAATACCGCCTGCGCAAGTTGCAGGGTTTGCCCGGTTTTGTTTTCTTGCGGGATGACATATCCGACCGCCGCATCATCGAACGTCTATCGGATCTCGAACAACACCCGTTCGAGGCGGTCGTCAACCTGGCTGCCCGCGCCGGGGTCCGGGCAAGCGTCGATAACCCCTGGGTGTTCTACGAGACGAATGTCACCGGGACCTTGAACATGCTGGAACTGTGCCGGCGGCGCGGCATCCCCAAGTTCTTGATGGCATCGACCTCGAGCATCTACGGCGCCAACCCGCCCTATCCCACTCCGGAATCCGCCGCCACCGACCAGCCGCTCCAGCCCTATGCCGCCAGCAAAAAAGCGGCCGAGACGCTGAGTTACACCTACCACCACCTGCACGGCATCGACATCAGCGTGGTGCGTTATTTCACCGTCTACGGCCCGGCGGGACGGCCCGACCTGGCGATGTTCCGCTTCGTGCAGTGGATCAGCGAAGGGCATCCCCTCCATCTCTACGGCGATGGGGAGCAGTCGCGCGGTTTTACGTATGTGGACGACATTGCCCGCGGTACGATTGCCGCCTTGAAGCCGTTCGGCTATGAGATCTTCAACCTGGGCGGTCACGAAGTCATCACCGTCAACGACCTGATCCGGTTGACGGAAGAGATCGCCGGCCGGAAGGCGAAGATCGACCGCCAGCCGCGCAATCCGGCCGAGATGGATACCAACTGGGCCGATGTGAGCAAGGCGCGGCAAATGCTTGGCTGGCAACCGCAGGTGGGGATGCGCCAGGGGATGACCCTCCTGGTCGACTGGTACAACGCCGAGCGAGCCTGGACGAGCAAGGTTCGGACCCTGTGAAATTCCTGCAAAACCTGGCAGCCCACTGGAAGGACAATGTCCTCCTCCGCCGCATCCTCCGCAACAGCGGTTACCTGTTCAGCAGCAATACGGTCACGATGGGACTGAGCATGGTCCAGAGCATCCTGGCGGCGCGGTTGCTGGGCGTGGCCGGGTTTGGCGTGCTGGGGGCCATCGTAACCTTCACGACCGTTGTCAATAAGTTCACCTCCTTCCGCATGGGGGAACTGGTCATCAAGTTCGTCGGCCATCACCACGAAGCACACGACCGGGACCGCTCGGCTGCCATCTTCCGCCTTGCCCTCCTGACGGAGGTCTGTGCCTCCCTGCTGGCATTCGGCCTGTTGTGCCTGCTGGCGCCGCTGGGGGCGCGCTATTTCAGCAAGGATGAAACGTTGGCGCCCTGGTTCATCGTCTACGGCCTGACGGTGCTGGCGAACCTGGTGGCCGAAAGTTCCACCGGCCTGCTGCAACTCTTCGACCGCTTCCGCCGCATGGCATTCCTGAGCATCCTGCAGGCCCTGGTAACGCTCGCCTTCATCCTGGCCGCTTATTGGATGGAAACCGGGTTGTTGGGAATACTCGTGGCCTACCTGGCCGGCAAGGTGACCAATGCCCTCGGGTTGACGGTCGCCGCCCTGCGGGAGGCGAAACGCCGCTGGGGGTCCGGCTGGCTGCGCGTCCCGCTCGCCGCTGTCCGCTCCGAGCGGCGGGACCTTTTGAACTTCGCCGTCAGCACCAACCTGAGTTCCTCGCTCAGCCTGGTGAACAAGGACAGCGAACTGTTGTGGGTCTCCTTCTTCTGCACCCCGGTGCAGACCGGGTATTACAAACTGGCCCTGGCGCTGGCCAACCTGGTCCAGATCCCGGTTGCGCCGCTGCCCCAGGCCACCTACCCGGAACTCTCGCGCGCCGTGGCCCGCAAGGGCTGGCAGGATATCCGCTATATCCTGCGCCAGGGATCGCTGCTGGCGGGCGGGTTCACCCTGGCGGCCGCGGTCGGGCTGGCGGTCCTCGGTCGTCCGCTCATCAGCCTCTTCTACGGGGCTGAATTCCTGCCCGGTTATCCCGGCCTGCTGGCGCTGCTGGCAGGCTACCTGGTTGCGAATACCTTCTACTGGGCGCGCACCGCCCTGCTCTCGTTGAACCTGCCGCACATTGCCACCCGCATCAACCTGCTGGTCACAACCCTGAAAGTGGCCGGTGTGGTCATCCTGTTGCCGCTCATCGGCTACCTGGGCAGCGCGGTCATGCTGGCGGCGGGATACTTCGTCGGGATCGGCCTGTCGGTGATGGCCGTCTTCCGCCGGATCGGCCGCCTGGAAAGCCTCGAGGCGCAGCCGTGAAGATCGGGATGCTGGTGGATACCTACCTGCCGCTGGTCGGCGGGGCCGAGGTGCACGTCGTGGAACTCGGACGCGCCCTTTCCAACCAGGGGTGCGAGGTCGCCATCTGCACCGCCATGCCCGGCAGGGATGAGGGTGGTCTCCCGCTCCTGCGCCTGCCGCAGTTGAAGGACGGCGGCTGGCGCGCCTTCCTGCGCATCCCGCTGGCTCTCCCGGCATTGCTGCGCTACCTGCGCAGCGTGGATGTGGTCCACTGCCATTATTCCTTCCTGCTGGCTGC
>VGNO01000034.1 GCA_016865985.1 Chloroflexota bacterium
GCCCGTTCATCTCGAGGAAGTAGCATTGCAGGATGGCGTGACCGTCGCAGTCGTCCACGCCGCGTTCGTAGACCAGCCGGGCCGGGACGTACTCATTCCCGCCGCGTTCGCGCGTGTCCCAGGCGTTGTCATACATCATATTGTTGGACATGAACAGGCTGACCTTTTCGATGGTGTCCAGGCAGGGGACGATTTCCTCGAAGGTGTAGCGGGTCCGCGCCCCGGCGGAGGTGGCGTCATCGCAATAATCGCCGGTCGGGGTTGGCCTGGCGGTCTCAGTGGGTTGCAGTTCGGAGGTGGGTGTGGGCCTGGGTGCATCGTCCGGCTGCCACGTCCCGCAACAGGAAGAAATCAGAACGGCCAATGCCGGGGTCAGGAGGATAACCAAGAAGCGGATCAGTTTCATTCGGCGCTCCTTTCGACCTATCCTCCCGCGGGTCCAAGACCTGCGAGAGGGTTGTATGTGTGCTTCCTCTGCCGATCGAACAACTGCGCCCCAGGACAAGCCCTGCGGGAGGGTTGCGCTTGTTCTGCTATGCACCGGGATACAAGAGAGTTGCGATCTTCTCCACGGCCTCGGCATAAGGTGTTGAGACGGTGATTCCGAGCGCCTCCCTGTGTTGCATGACTTTGGCGAAAGAGTCCCTGATCTCCTGCTCCAGCGCGGCGCGTTCGGCTTCGGTCATGCGCTGCACCAGGGGGCGGCTGCGGTATACCTCGAGGAGGGCGATGGCGTTGTTGGCAGCCTCCTCCGGCGGCTTGCCGTCGTAGCATGCGCTGTGCCACTGTTGGATCATCTCCTCCGGCACATCCACCCCGAAATCCCGGGCGGAGAGACACAGTTCGACGGCTTTGACCGGGTTCCCTGCGCCGATCCTGGCGGCAAGGTCGAGGATGCTGGCGCGTTCCAGCGGCGCTCCCTGTGCGAGCGCGGCTTGCGCAAACTTGAGCGCGCCGTCATAGTTTCCCTTTGATATAAATTCTTTCATCTCTACCTGCAAGAGAGTCGGGGGGAGATTGAATTCCTGGCGTCTCTGCCACATGGCAAGCAACAAGGGCTGCGCCTCGCAGAGTGCGCCGTATTCTTTGTGTTCTGCGACCCATGCGTTTGCCTGGTCTTTCCCGGCGAACCCGGTCTCGACTGCGGCGGCAGCGACCCGCGCGGCTTCCACATAGAAAGCGGGGGTCCGGCGTGCCACGGCCAGGTCAATACAGCCCTGGACAACGGAGGCGAGCTTTGCAAGGTTCAACCTCTTCCTCAGCGCTTCGTTCTGCAACGCGGCGACGATGATCTTCTCGCTATTCGTAATGGATGCCACTTTGACTGTGGTTTGATCATTCCACTCAAAAATGGTATCCGGCGTCAACAAGTCGCCATGTTTTTGGATGAAGGCAGCCGCGATCTCGATTGCCAGGTCCGGTTTGACCTCCCCCTTGACTTCTGTCCCCGCCCCATAGCCCGTCTGTACGAAGCCGCCTCCGCTTTGACCGAGGGCAGCTTCGATGTATGCTTGCACGCCTTCCACGGTCGTGCCTGTCACGGCCTTCTGGTATGCCGCCCAATACAGGTCCAGGGCCAGCGCAGACTCGCCAGCCAAATCGAGTTTGGTGTACCAGTCGTCTATCAGGCGGGCTTCCTCGGCCTCCGGGATGCCGGGGATCGCTTGTTTGAGCAAGCGCCCGTTCTCGTCCACCTGCCGTGCATGAACGACCGCCAGCGCCAGTTTGTGGTACAGGTCCCACCTGCCGGGTTTGCCTTGTGGGACATCAATTACGAAAGCTTCCACCCAGGATCGGACGTTTTGTGCGTCAATACCTTCAACGTGCGAAACTATTGCAGATGATGTCATCAGATAGACCGAATCCAAATCGGTCCCTTTCAATGCTTCGAGAAATGTCAGAATTTGGTCTTTTGTAACAGCAGTACTATTATTTCTAATTACTGCGGATAGAAGTATGCCAGCAGCAGGTGTATCGCCAAGCGCTAAATATTCCTGCCCAAATCTCAAAATATCTGCAGAATGTTTGTCCAAGATTGCAGGGTCTCGAGATATGACCTCGTCGAGCGCAACACCGACTGGTATCGATATGAGTAGATTATCGAACACGCTCTTGACATTTAGCAGACTGTCATAATCATACATGTCCATTAAACGTTTATTGGCAGCATTTTCTGTCAACTTGGCTGCAAGCAATTTATCCATATCGCTGTTTGATGAGATTTTCAGATCAATGATTTGACGAACAAACAAAAATCCCTGGGTGAAGTTTGCAACCAGAGCCTCAATGTTGCGAGCATGGGGTTCAAAATCGGGTGATGTCATAGGGTGACCTTTCGAGATTTATCAAGAATGAGGCTTACGGCTTTCAGAGATTTTGGCATATTCAACAGCCTGGCTGACTGTGTGACCTTTCATATCTTGCCTCTCTGTGAGAGCCTTCTGATAAGTAAGAACCTGGGTGATCAATTCCGGCAGCGGCTTGAACAAGGCGGATAGACACACCATTTGCGCTTTCTCGAATTGGCCGGTTCTTCTATAAAGGTCGGCCATCACCGCTTCGGCAACGCCGGTTTCTTCGGAGATCGTCTCGCCTGTTTCCATTGCGCCCTGAAAGAGTTGGATGGCTTTGCTCCGGCAGGCGGATGCCATGCCCGGCTTGTGATCATCGCAAACCCAGGCTGCATGAAGAGCCGCCCAGCCTGCTTCGGCATGGTTGCCGACGTCTGCTTGAATCATCGCCCGGCATAAAAAGGAGTTGGCGAGTTCCGGGTAAGCCGGGTCCGCCAGTTGCTGGTGATAGACTTCCCCTTTGACGATTGCAGCGGTCTTGCCATCCCCATGTGATATTTGATCGGCGCAGTACCCGCAGGAGGGGCAGCGGCGTATCCAGTATTGGAGAGTCGAGCGTTTCATCTCGGAGGGGCGAGTATCCAGGTCGGGCAAATCGGAAGAACTCGTGGACATGACGCCCGTAAATTCACTCGTCTTCCCGCATATAAAACATTTTTCTTTTTCCTTGCACAAGGAGGTCATGGTAGATTATTCCCGGTTATCGCGATGACACATCTGCTTATAGCGGAAACAGCCTATCCTGCCAGCCCCCCGATGTAAAACCCCGCCACGCTCACCAGCATGGCGATGAAGAAGAACGGGTTGCCCGGTTCGAGCGGATGGTATAGGAACAGCGCGATGACCAGCGGCAGGTACGCGCCGACGAGCGCGCCAACCAGCCGGGCGGCGGGTTTCGGCTTCATCTTCAACCAGCGCAGTTTCAACGCCAGCCAGCCGACCAGGAAGACGCCGGCTGTGAAGGTGATGCCGAGGATGACGACGAACAACACAGGCTGGGTCTGCGGGAAATTTTCCATGCCAGGGGCAAGCAGGGAAACCAGGAAGGTCGCCGCCTGCGTGCTGATTAGTTGAAGGATGGCAACCATGAGCCAGATAATGAAGCGAGTGGTTTTTTGTCCGGTGGTCATTTTGACTCCTTTTCTCTAAACATCAGCGATACGCCTCGCGGCGGTGCTTAACGCGGTAAATCGTCACGGTCCGGGCTTTATCATCAAGACCGTAAAGCACACGGTATGCGCCAATCCGCAACGAATAACCCGCTCCGCCTTTGAGTTTCTTCGCATCAGGCGGACGCGGGTTTTGTTCCAGCGTGTCAATGTGTCTGGCAATCAGGCGGGCATACTCGGCGGGTAAATCGCCCAAATCCTTGTATGCTGCGCGGCGCAACTCAATTTTGTACATCACTATTCCCCCAACTTCAGTTCTTCCTTTGCCACATTCCAGGGAATTATTTCCTCCTTGACTGCAAACGCTTTTCTCATCTCATCGGCGTCTTCGGCATCTTCGAGCAAGGTGAGGATCTGCTCCCAGATGTCCATATCCAGCACCACGGCGGATTTATTCCCCTTGGGATTGACCACGAATTTGACGTGACTGAGGATTTCTGCGACTGTCATCTTTCACCTCGCAGTTCAATTATACAATAAGCCGCGCCTTCCGCCGGGCGATGGGCCTTTCGTTACCGCCTCCGCCGCCCGCGGCCCCATTTGCGGCCTGCTGGTTTCGGTCTTTCTGCGGCAGGCTTTTCGCCCTCGGCCTGGACCACCACCGGGGCGTGCAGGCTCTGCTGGTAGGATTCGTCCAACAGCATGGTGATGATCGGGAGTTCGTCTTCGCTCTCGGCCAGGCTGCGGGCCAGGGATGTGAAGCGCCGTGAACGTTCGGTCTGGAGTTTGTCGCGTTGGCGCAGGCGGGCTTCGAGCAGGGCCGTCATGCGCTCTGCCACCAGCGCCGCTACATCTTCATCGGTGGGGATGGGGCGTTCCTCGAAGGGGATCTTGAAGTCCCGGCCGATCTTTTCGAGGGCGAACTTTTCCACCTTGTTCACCAGCGAGATGGCCACCCCGCTGGCCCCGGCGCGCCCGGTGCGCCCGGCGCGGTGGATGTAGGCCTCCGCCTCCTCGGGCGGTTCGTACAGGAAGACATGCGAGAGGGATGGGATGTCGAGGCCGCGCGCCGCCACGTCGGTGGCAACCAGCAGGCGCAAGGTCCCGCCTCGCACCCGTTCCAGCGCCCTTTCCCGCTCGGACTGTGACAGGTCGGCCGAGAGTTCGTCGGCGTCATAACCGAAACGTTGCAGGACTACTGCCACGTAATGGACGCGGGTCTTGGTATTGCAGAAGATGAGCGCCGAAGCCGGGTTTTCGGTTTCGATCAACCGCACCAGGCAGCGGTCCTTGTCCATCCCGGGGACAACGTAGAAGACGTGCTCGGTCTCGCTGACGTGCAGGTGGTCGGCGCTCAGGCTGATGAATTCCGGCGACTGGATGAACTGCCGCGCCGTATATAGGACCGAGTCCGGGAAAGTGGCGGAAAACATGCAGGTGTGGATCGGCCGCCTGGGCAGGTAACGCTGGAGCGCCTGCATATCCGGGTAGAAGCCCATAGAAAGCATGCGGTCGGCCTCGTCGTAGACCAGCATCTTGAGATTCTCGAGTGAGAGGGCGCGTTTGAGCAGGTGGTCGAGCGCCCGTCCCGGCGTGCCGACGACGACCTGGGCGCCCTTCCTGAGCGCTTCGATCTGGGCCCCGTAACCCACGCCGCCATAGACGGCGGTTGCACGCAGTCCTTCTGCGCCGCAGATCTTTTCGGCCTCCTGCCAGACCTGGCGCGCCAGTTCCCGGGTGGGGACGAGGATCAGCGCCTGGCAGGCGGGTTTGGCCGGGTCGAGGCGTTCCAGCATCGGCAGCAGGAAGGCTCCGGTCTTGCCGCTGCCGGTGCGGGCCTGGATCATCATATTTCGCCCGGCCAGCAGGTAGGGGATGGCGCGCGCCTGTACCGGGACGAGCGAGTCCCAGCCGGTGCGGGCAGCCGCCTGGCGCAGGGCGTGAGGCAGCCTTTCCAGGGTGGTTTCGGGCAGGGGCTGCGGGGGAGGCGCAGCGGGGATTGTCCCAGGGTTGTCCATACGGATCGAACTTCCTTCCAGGTTTAAATGGCTCCGGCTTGCATCGTTTCGACCGGGAGTTGGTCTCCGAAGCGCTGCTCCAGGCTGGTCTTGCGTTCGATCACGATCAGGCGTACGAGGAAGAGCGCCAGCAGCAGCGCGTAATGGCACATGATGGATGGCAGGGCCTGGTCGGCGACCGGGATGACGGCCACCGTCACCAGCGCAGGGAAGACGAAGGCGATGGAGCCGAGCAGTACTTGTCCCAGCAGCAGCCGCTGGCGGCGGTCGTCGCAGACGGTCACGCCATAGGCCGAGAGTAACAGCATGCTCATCAGGCCGGACTGGTAGAAGATGCCGTACAGGCCGTAGAGCGGGGTCGGGTTGGCATAACGTGCGAAGACGACCAGGCAGACCGAGGCGGTCACAAATGTGGGCTCGATGGCGATCCCGATCACCAGCGCCAGGCAGAACAGGTACATGGCGTAGGCGAAACGGTGGATGTTACGCGTCTGAGTGGGATAGAGACGGGCGACCAGCAGCAGGCCGGTTGGCGGCAGCCAGGCCACGACCATGAAGGCCAGGCGGGGCAGGAGCGACCCGCTGTCATTCAACAGTCCCGTGCACAGGATGGCTTCCACAACCTGGTAACCGGCAAGGAAGAGGAGGATGGCGGCGGCGGTGCGGACGACGGGCTTGCGTCCCGGCCCATGGAAGGCCCAACCGGCGGCGGCGATCTCCAATGTGGCGGTGGCGATGGAGAGGATGGGGTTGTAGACGTTCATCGGCGTGTCCCTTTCGCCACCATTATACAACAGAGGCATTTTCCGTTCCCGCCATCTTCCCCAGGGACGCGGCGAATCTCGTGGGCGAATACTATCCGCCCGACTATTGCCACTCCCTCCCCCGCCAGCCTTGCCCGTTGCCCATTCCCGGTTTATACTCCCTGTCCAATGACACACACCAAACGCTGGCTTATCCCCCCTCCGCTTACCCATGAAGCAAATGAAAACCTGGCAGCCTTCCCGCTCATCCTGCGCCAGATATTGTTCAACCGCGGTTATGCCACCGATGCCGAGGCGCGCGCCTTCCTCAAGGCGGAACCTGCCGCGGATACCGACCCCTTCCTGATGTCCGGGATGCAGGCGGCGGTGGACCGTATCCAGCAGGCGCTTGCCAATTCCGAACCGGTCGCCATCTACGGTGATTACGATGTGGATGGCGTGACCGCCACTGCCCTTCTGGTGGAGACCCTGCATTCGTTGGGCGGTAAGGTGCGGGAGTACATCCCCAACCGCTTCGACGAGGGTTATGGCCTGAACACCGATGCGCTCGACAGCCTCAAGGCCGGGGGTGTGCGCCTGGTCATCACCGTGGATTGCGGCATCCGCTCGCCGGCCGAGGCAGCCCATGCCCGTGCCATCGGCCTGGACCTGATCATCACCGACCATCACGAACCGGCCGGCGACCTGCCGCAGGCGCTGGCGGTCATCAACCCCAAGCAGGCGGGGGATGCCTACCCGGAGAAATACCTGGCCGGGGTGGGGATCGCCTACAAGATGGCCCAGGCGCTTTTCAGCCTCCAGCCATCCTCTTCCAGCCTTGATTCCTTTCTTGACCTCGTCGCCCTCGGCACGGTTGCTGATTTGGCCCCGCTGACTGGTGAGAACCGCGTCCTGGTGCGCGGCGGGTTGCGCCAGTTGCGCCTGGCTCGCCGGCAGGGAGTGTTTGCGCTGGCCAATGTGGCCGGGATCACGCTTTCGAAAGTGACCGCTGTCAATATCGGCTTTGGCCTTGGCCCGCGCCTGAACGCCTCCGGGCGGATGGAATCGGCGCTGGCTTCCTTCAAGGTCCTGACCACGACCGATGTTTTCGAAGCCGGACAACTCGCGCAGCAACTGGATGTGCAGAACCGTGAACGCCAGCGCCTGACGCGTGATATCCAGGAGAATGCGGAACTGATGGCGCTGGCGGAAGAGTCGAACCCGCTCATCCTGTTCGCAGTCTCTCCCGATTTCAATCCCGGCGTGGTCGGACTGGCGGCGGCGCGCCTGACCGAGACCCACTACCGCCCGGCGGTGGTCGGTCATTACGACGGGCAGAATACGCGCTGCTCCTGCCGCTCGATCCCGGAGTTCCATATCACGAAAGCCCTCGACGAATGCGCCGACCTGCTGGTGCGCCACGGCGGTCACGCTGCCGCGGCCGGGTTCACCGTCCCCAACGAGCGCCTGGGTGCGCTACAAGCGCGCTTGAAATCCATTGCCGGGCGGGAACTGGCCGGGTTGCAACTGCGCCCGACCCTGGTGGCCGACGCCGAGGTGCAACTGACACACCTGAAACAGGAACTGCTGCGTCAACTCGACACCCTCGAGCCGACCGGCTACGGCAACCCCGAACCCGTCTTCGTTGCCCGCAATGTGCGGGTGGTCAATGCCCGGACGGTCGGCTCGGATGCCAGGCACCTGAAGATGACCGTCTCGGATGGCAAGGCACAACTGGACGCCATCGGTTTCCGTTTCGGCCATTTACTGCCCGACCTGCCGGCCCGGGTGGACCTGATGTTCACCTTCGAAACCAACGAGTACAACGGCCGCACCAGCCTCCAGTTGAACCTGAAGGATGTCAAGCCGGCCGGTGCGCCGGATTGAACCCCCGGAACCGGGTTGCGATCCGATGGCGCCCAACAAGGAACAAGCCCCACCGATTCACTGGTGGGGCTTTGCCCTTGTACTTTTTGCCTACTCGACGATCCTGTATTTCAGCAGGGTCCAGATGGCTTCGAAGGCGTCCTTGAGTTTGATCTTCTTGCCTTCCGAATAGTCGCGCGGGTTGAACGAGATCGGGACCTCGTAAATGCGGTAATGCCGTTTCAGCGCCTTGGCGGTGAACTCCGGCTCGAAATCGAAACGCCGGGCATGCAGGGACATCCCATCCAGCACCCGGCGCCTGAAAACCTTATACCCGGTTTCCATGTCGGTCAGGATGGTGTTGTAGAGCAGGTTGGTGGCAAAGGTCAGCAGTTTGTTGGCGATCATGTGCCAGAACATGGTGGCGCGCCGCGGCCCGCCCAAGAAGCGCGAGCCGTAGACCACGTCCGCGATCCCTTCCTCGAGCGGCTTGAGCAGCGCCGGGTAGTCGCGCGGATCGTACTCCAGGTCGGCATCCTGGATCAGGATCAGGTCGCCGGTGGCGGCCGCCAGCCCGGTGCGCACCGCCGCGCCTTTCCCGGCATTCTTTTCATGGAGGATGACGCGCAGCCCGGCCTTTCCATCCATCCCGGCCAGGATGTCGCGCGTCCCGTCGCTGGAGCCGTCGTCCACGACGATGATCTCGTCCGCCAGACCGGTGTCCCGGACGCGCCGGACCAGTTCGGCGATGCTACGGGCTTCGTTATATACAGGGATCACGATGCTCAGTTTCATGAGCCGGATTATAAACGATAGCGGTCATGTGAGCGTGCTATAATGAGAGAAAATAATCCGCCGGGAGATGGACATGGAAACTCCACAAAAACCGGGCGGCACCGGGCAGATGTTCCTGCCGCCGCCCATCGCCAAATTGGAAGATACGGGGCTTTCGCAACTCTGGCTGCAAGACCTGGCCCTCAAGGTCCTGTATTTCGAAGGCTATCTGTCCGGGGTGCGGATCGCCGAATCGATGGCGCTCCCGTTCACGGGGATCGTGGACCAGATCCTGGAAGCGCTCAAGCGTGAAAAACTCGTCGAAGTGAAGGCCTCGCAGGGCTTGGGCGAGGGCACCTACCAGTACGCCATCACCGGGGCGGGGGTCTTGAAAGCGCGCGAGGCGATGGAACGCAGCCAGTACGCCGGCCCGGCCCCGGTCCCGATCGAGGTCTATAACGATGCCATCCGCCGCCAGAGCCGCGGGCGGATGGTCGTCACCAGCCGCGCCATGCGCCAGATCCTTTCCCAACTGGTGCTATCGGAGACCACCTTCCAGCGTCTCGGCCCGGCCTTGAACTCCGGCACATCCATCTTCCTCTATGGGCCTCCCGGCAACGGTAAGACCAGTGTGGCGCGCGCCTTCGGCAACCTGATCCTCAGCCAGTCCATGTACATCCCGTACGCCCTCTACCTGGACGGCCTGGTCGTCAAACTGTACGATTCGGTCAACCACCAACTGGCGAACGAACCGGATGCCACCCCGCGCGGGACCGGGTCGCTGCGCACCAGTTCCAGGCGCGACCCGCGCTGGGTCAAGATCCGCCGCCCGTTCATCATGGTCGGCGGCGAGTTGACCCTGGAAGGCCTCGACCTGGTCTTCGACGATACCCACCGTTTCTATGAAGCGCCCTTCCAACTCAAGGCCAATGGCGGCATCCTGCTGGTGGACGATTTCGGCCGGCAGCAGGTGCGCCCGCGCGACCTGCTCAACCGCTGGATCGTCCCGCTCGAAAACCGGGTGGACTTCATGACCCTCCACACCGGGCGGAAACTCGAAGTGCCGTTCGATGTGCTGATCGTCTTTTCGACCAACCTGCCGCCGAAAGACCTGGTGGACGAGGCGTTCATGCGCCGCCTGCGCCACAAGATCGAGATCGGCGATCCATCCTACGAGGAATACCGCGAGATCTTCAAGCGCGTCGCCCAGCAGAAAGGCGTCGAGTATTCCGACCAGGGGCTGGCTTACCTGTTGCAGGAATGGTACATCAAGCGTAACCGCAAGATGCGCGCCTCCCACCCGCGCGACCTGTGCGACCAGGTCATCGACATCGCCCGCTACCTTGCCACCGACCCGGTCATGAGCAAGGAATTGCTGGAGCGAGCCGCCCAATCCTATTTCGTCGAACTATGAACCCTTCGATCTGGCCTGACCTGCCCCTCCCGGTCGTCTTTGCCCACCGCGGCGCTTCGGCGCACGCTCCGGAGAATACCCTGGCCGCCTTCCAGGAAGCCCTGCGCCGCGGGGCGAAGGCGGTCGAGTTCGACGTCAAACTGAGCGCCGATGGGCAGGTGGTTGTCATCCACGACCAGACGGTCGACCGCACCACCGACGGGCATGGGAAAGTCAGTGAATTGTCCCTGGAGGAATTGCGCCGTTGCGACGCCGGGACCTGGTTCGGGGCGGCCTTCGCCGGCGAGCGCATCCCGACCCTGGAAGAGGTCTTCGCCCGTTTTGGCGGGGACCTGTTTATGAACGTCGAACTGACCAATTACGCCACCCCGCTCGACCGCCTGGCGCCGAAGGTGGTGGAACTGGTGAAAAAGTTCGGGTTGGAAAAGCGCGTCCTGTTCTCCTCTTTTTTTCCACATAACCTGGTCAAAGCGGCAAAACTCCTGCCTGCAACGCCGCGCGGTCTGCTGGCCTGGGCCGGCTGGATGGGCTGGTCGGCGCGGGCATTTGCCTTCCGCAGCGATGTGTACCTTGCCCTGCACCCGCATACCAGCAATTTGACTCCCGGCCTGGTGCGCCGCGTCCATGCCGCCGGGCGGCGTATCCATGTCTGGACGGTCAACGCGCCGGATGAGATCGAACGCCTGGCCGGCCTCGGCGTGGACGGCATCTTCACCGACGACCCGGCGCTGGCATTGCAGACCCTGGGGGGCCATGCATGATCCCGTCCGAATGGCTGGAACAAGCCGCCCGGCGGATCAGCCCGCACATCCGGCAGACCCCGCTCGGTCATGACCCCCGCCTCGGGGCATACATCAAATGGGAGAACCGCCAGGTGACCGGTTCCTTCAAGGCGCGCGGCGCCTTGAATAAAGCGCTGGCGCTGGAACCGTGGGAACGGCAGGCCGGCCTGGTGGCCGCCTCGGCCGGCAACCACGGCCAGGGTCTGGCCCTGGCCGGGAAACTCAGCGGGGCGCCGGTCACGATCTTCGCCTCCGAAACTGCCGCGCCGGTGAAACTGGACGCCATCCGTTCCCTGGGAGCGGAGGTGCGCCTGGCGCCGGGCGGGTACCATGAGGCGGAATTGGCCGGGATGGAATTCGCGGCTGCCAGCCATACGACCTGGGTATCGCCTTATAACGACGGCCAGGTGGTTGCCGGGCAGGGAACCTGCGGCCTGGAGGTCTTGCAGCAGATGCCGGCTTCGGGCGGCATGACCTGGCTGGCGCCGGTCAGCGGCGGCGGGTTGATCGCCGGGGTGGCGGTCGCCCTCAAGGAACGTTTCCCGGCGGCGCGACTGGTGGGCGTCCAGGCGGAGGCTTCGCCCTTCATGCATGCCCTGTTCACCCGGAACAGCCAGGAGGGCGTCCCCGACCTGCCCTCGCTGGCCGACGGCCTGACCGGGGAAGTCGAAGCCGCTTCGGTCACCCTCCCGCTTGTCCGGCGCTATGTCGACCAGCTGCTGCTCGTCACCGAGCAGGAGATCGCCCACGCCATCGCTTATGCCTGGCATGTCCACCATGAAGTGATCGAAGGCTCCGGCGCAGTGACGCTGGCTGCCATGCTCTCCGGGAAAGTACGGGCGCCGGCGCTGGCGATCGTCTCCGGCGGGAACATCCAGCCCGAACTCCACCGGGAAATTTGCGCCAGGTACCCGGAGGTGCGATGAAATCCGTCCGCTGGACGAACGCGCTGCTGCTGGCTGCCCTTGCCTTCTCTGCGAATGGGCTGGCCGACCCTGTCCGCGCCCAGGGCGGGCAGGCCTCGGACCAGGCTCAGGCGCTGCTCGAACAGATGACGCCCGAGGAACGGGTCGGCCAGCTGGCGCTGGTGACGTTTACAGGCAGTTCGGCCGGGGAGACCACCCAGGTCTACGACCTGGTCCTGAACCACCACGTCGGCGGCGTCGTCCTGCAGGCTGGCAACAACAACTTCACTGCCGAACCGTCCACCGTCACGGATGCCTATCAACTGATCGTCCGCCTCCAGCAACTCGAATGGCAGGGCGCGCAACCGCTGGCCGATCCAGCCACCGGCCAGGAGTCCACCCGCGCCTATATCCCATTGTTCATCGGTATTTCCCAGGAAGGGGATTCCGCCCCGAACGACCAGCTGCTCTCCGGCCTGACCGTCCTGCCGAGCCAGATGGCAATTGGCGCTGCCTGGGACCCGGACCTCTCCAGGCAGGTTGGCCAGGTGGCGGGGATGGAACTCTCCGCCCTCGGTTTCAACCTGTTCTTCGGCCCCTCGTTGGATGTGCTCGAAGATCCCGCCACAACCACCGGCCCCGGCCTGGGGGTGCGAACTTTTGGCGGCGACCCCTACTGGGTGGGCCGGATGGGCCAGGAGTACATCGCCGGCCTGCATGCTGGAAGCCAGGGGCGGATGCTGGCGATCGCCAAGTATTTCCCCGGGCGCGGCAGCGCCGATCGGCCCTCCGGCGAGGAAGCAGCCACGGTGCGGAAATCGCTCGAACAGTTGAAGCAGATCGAACTGGCGCCTTTCTTCGCCGTCACCGGCAATGCGCCCTCGGCGGCGGCTGCCACCGACGGCCTGCTGCTTTCGCACATCCGTTACCAGGGAATCCAGGGCAACATCCGCGCCATCACCCGCCCGGTCAGTCTGGACGCCGGCGCCCTGTCGCAGATCATGTCCCTTACTGAGTTTTCATCCTGGCATGAATCCGGCGGTTTGATCGTCAGCGACGACCTCGGCAGCCAGGCCGTGCGCCGCTTCTACGACCCGTCCGGCCAGTCCTTTTCGGCGCGCCTGGTGGCGCGCGATGCCCTGCTGGCTGGGAACGACCTGCTCTTCCTGGGGAACATCGTCTCGAGCGACGCGCCGGATAACTACACCACCGTCCTGCGCATGTTGGAGTATTTCGTCCAGAAATATGAAGAGGATGTCACATTCGCCGACCTGGTGGACGCGGCCGTCCTGCGCATCCTGACCGCCAAGTTCGAGTTGTACGGCGGGTTCGCCCTCGAGACGGTCCTCACGCCCGAGGACGGCCTGGCTGCGCTCGGGCAGGGCAACCTGGTAACGTTCGATGTCGCCCGCCAGGCGGCCACGCTCATCAACCCCGACCTGGAAGACCTGGACGAAATCCTTCCCTCCCCGCCCGACCAGGACGACTGGCTGGTATTCCTGACGGATACCCGGCCGGCGACCCAGTGCAGCGCCTGCCTCGACCAGTCCGTGCTGCAGGTGGAGAGCCTGCCGCAGGCCATCCTCCGCCTCTACGGTCCGCTGACCGGCGGCCAGGTGAACAGCAACCGCCTTTCGGCCTATTCCCTGACCGACCTGGCCCAGATCCTTTCGGGTGGGAGCGGCCTGACGGACCTGGAAAACGCCTTGCTGCAGGCCGACTGGATCGTCATCTCCATGCTGGATATGGATTCCTCCCGCCCCCAGGGTGGGACCGTGCAACGCTTCCTGACCGAGCGCCAGGCCCTGCTGCGCGGCAAGAATGTGATCCTGTTCGCATTCAATGCCCCGTATTACCTCGACGCGACCGATATTTCGAAACTGACCGCCTATTACGGGTTGTACAGTAAATCCCAGCCGTTCGTTGATGTGGCAGCCCGGCTGTTGTTCCAGGAGATTTCCCCGCCCGGCTCGTTGCCGGTCTCGGTGCCGGGGATCGGCTACGACCTGCTCTCTGCCACGGCTCCCGATCCGCAGCAGGTGATCGAACTCCACCTGGACCTGCCGGCCGTCCCCACGCCTGAGGCGGAGGCCACCCCGGGGCCGACCCCCACCCTGGGCATCCAGGTGGGCGAGACGATTACGCTCCGCACGGGGGTGATCCTGGATAAAAACCACAGACCGGTGCCGGACGGCACCCAGGTGCGGTTCCTGTACGCCACCAGCGGCGAAGTCCCCCTCACCGGCCAGGTGGATGCAGCGACAACGGATGGTATAGCCCGCACGACACTCGTCATCCAGCAGCCTGGCCTGATGGAGGTCCGCGCGGTCAGCGAACCGGCGGTCACCTCGGTCATCCTGCAATTGGACATCACCGGGCAGGGTTTTGCAGTAACGGTGGTGCCGCCCACCCCGGCAATGACGGTAATGCCGGTCGAAGCGACGGCCACACCGCATCCGGTCGAACCGACCGATCTCGAACGCGGCGTCCCGGGCGCAGGCGGGTGGCTGGCGATGGTCGCCGTCCTGGCCGGCATGGGCAGCCTGGCTTTCTGGCTTGGCAGGCAGGTGGTATCGCTGCGCTGGGGCATCCGCTGGGCGCTGACCCTCTCGCTAGGCGGACTGGCAGCCTATGACTACCTGGCTTTCGGCCTGGCAGGCAGCGCGACCTGGATCGCAGCCTATGGTTTCCTGGGGATCGTGGGGGTGGTGACGCTCGGCGCGGCGCTCGGGTTCGCCGCCGGTCTGGCATGGTACCAGGCATCAACGGGAAAGCGACACGATAAGACTGACGAATAGCAGCGCGCCGGAGACCCAGGCCAGGGTCTGTTCGACCGGGCGCATGACGAAAGGTTTATAGGATTTCCCCGGGATTGCCGCCAGGTGGGAATGGGCCGGGATATCTTTTTGCCCAAGCAGGGCTTCTTTCCATAAACTCACACTCTCCGGCCGGTCTTCAGGGTGCAGTTGCATCGCCCACAGGATGGCGCGTTCTGTGCGGGAACTGATGGCCGGGTTGATCCTGCGCGGGAGCGCCAGCCCTTCAGGGTGCAGGAAGCGCTGCCGGGCATCGGTGGGCGGCTGGTTGGTCAGCAGGTGGTAGAGGGTCGCGCCAAAGGCGTAGAGGTCGCTGCGGGCATCCGTATGGCGGCCGTCGTCTCCGTATTGCTCCAGCGGGGTATAGAGCGCCGTGCCGCGCCCCTGGATGACGGTCACCGTCATTTCCTCGGGCGCCAGGACTTTCACCAGGCCGAAATCCACCAGTTTAACGATGCCGTTGGGAGTGATCTTGAGGTTGCTGGGTTTGATATCGCGGTGCACCAGCGGGGGTTCCTGGCGGTGGAGGTAGGTCAGCGCGTCGGCCAACTGGCTCGCCCAACCGAGCACATCCTCCTCGGTCAGGAAGATGTCCTGCTGGCGGGCGCGCTGCAGTAACTGGCGCAGGTCCCGGCCCGGCACGTAGTCCATCACCAGGTAGTCGCGGCGGGCGGCCGAGAAAAAATCGGACACCTTGGGAAGGTTGGGATGGTCGAGGCGCGCCAGGACAGTCGCCTCGCGCATGAACTGCTCGCGGGCCTCGCGTACCAGTTTTGGGGAAATGCTGCGGTCATGCTCGACTTCCTTGAGCGCACAACGGCGTCCTTCCAGACGCAGGTCGTCGGCCAGGTAGATGTTGCCCATCCCGCCCTGGCCGATGCGCTCACGGATGCAGTAACGCGCCCGCAGGACCTCCCCGGTCTTGAGCGCTAGGGGCAAATGCCGTCTCCGTCTTGGCGTGCAGGCAGTCTTCTTTCGGCGTTGGCCTTGCGGCCTGAACTGTTCTGCACAGAATTCAGATTTTCTGCTATATTATAAACGTCTTTTGGCGTTCGCATTGTCCCTCGAAGGCATACTTACTGCCAGCCAATTGCACAGGAGCAGGCGATGGATAATCTGGAAGAATTCCCGCTGTTGGTGGCGCAGACCGGGCCCCTGGCGGGGAAGCGCTGGGCCCTCGGCCAGCCGATCGTGATCGGACGGGAGGCGCATTGCGATATCATCGTGGACGACCGCCAGGTCTCACGTTACCACGCCCGCCTGACTCCGTCCACGGAAGGCATCATCCTGGAAGACCTGGGGAGCAAGAACGGCACCCTCCATAACGGGAATGCCATCGTCAACCCGGTCGTGTTGACCGACGGCGATGTTTTACAGATCTCCCTGGTCCAGTCGTTCATCTTCTTTGCCTCGGACGCCACCATGCCGCTGGCGGAACAGAATGAGCGCAGCGGGAAACTGCGGCTGGATACCCGCTCCCGCCGGGTATGGGTCAACAACCAGTTGCTCGTCCCGTCCCTTTCGGCGATGCAATTCCACATCCTGCAGATCCTCTACGATCACCAGGGGCAGGTGGTCTCGCGCCAGGAACTGGTCTCCTCGGCCTGGGGGGACGAACAGGCAATTGGCGTCACCGACCAGGCGCTGGATGCCCTCGTCCGCCGCCTGCGCGAACGGCTGGCGGCGCTCGACCCGCATCATGCCTTCATCGCCACCGTGCGCGGGCACGGTGTGCGGTTGGATAATCCCAGGGTGGAATAGGCCTTCCTTCCAGGATGATGCGCGAACTTCTTATGGTTCGACGTGGAAGGTGGGAATAATGATGGACAAACGAATAATTTTGATTATATTGTTCATGTTTCTCCTCTCCGGGTGCAGCGCGCCCACAACGCCGCCCGCGCCTCCCGCCTTGACGCCCGCGCCTGCGTTACCGGACATCTCCATCATCGCCGGCATGGGGGCGGCTGCCCAGACGACGGAGTGGGAGTTGCCGTCTGCGGAACAGGCCCGGGCCGGCGGGGGCGGGAGCGTTCCTGAGGGAATTTCCATCCAGATGGGAATTTTCGAAGACCAGGCCAGGTTAAGGATGCCAGCGTCGTACACCTTCCATACGGCCTGGAATGGAGCCAGTTATGAAAATACCGGCAGGGATGACCTAACCCGGTTCGCGACTTATTCCCGGAACAACAACGGCGAGATCGTCTGGTCCCAAATCAATGGCGGGCCTGGCTTTAACGAGTATCCCATCGACTGGGTTTATGTAAACGGCGTGTTACAGGTAAGGTTGGAACAGGAATTCGGCGTCATCCCGGACTCGAAAGAGGCGGCGGTAATTTTCACCGGCGACGCTTCCGGGCCGGATGATGCCTTAACGTTCGGGGAGAAGGCGGCGATCGTCAAGAATGTGGCGACGCTGGCAGACGGCGCCCAGTATTATCTGGAATATTTCGATTTTCAAAAAGGCGAATGGGCTGTCAACACCAATGTCTTGGCGGCGTTATTGCCGGAAGCCAACCAAAGTAATTTAATCTGGCAGGACGAAGACGGGCAGTGGCTGGCCGGCCAGGCGGGGACGGAGAAGGCCCTGCTGCAATTTGATTTGGAGACGAAGCAGTGGGTGGCGATCCCGCGCTTGAGCGCCGAAGAAGTGGCGGTAATGGAGAGCACGGCGTTTGCCCAGGTGGATCCGGATGACCTGCCGGCCGAATTCAGGCGTTTGGGGCAGGACTGGACGGAAGGGATTGACGCAGAGACAGGCGGGAAGGTTTGGACGAGCGAAGGTACGCAAGCGCGACTGGTGGCGTACGATTTTTTCGATGAAGGCGTGACGGAAAGGGTGATGATCGAACAGCGGATCGGCAGGCTGACGGCGCTGTTCGCGCCCGACTATAACGGCTTTTACGATTTCAGTCGGATCACCGGGCAGGAAGCCGAACAGTTCGTGCAGGATTATACGGAGCGGGTGCTGTACGCAGCGGCGAAGGAACGGCTGGAAAACAACGGGAACCTGGTGGTGGTGAACGCCACGCTGGGCGACTGGGATACGGATTCGAGCGAGCTGAAGATCGACGGCCAGACGATTGTAGTGATGGGCATATCGGATACTCCTCTTAGATTGTTAACTGCCTGGTTGCCGGAAAAAAACAACGATGTGATTTGTATGATATTTTCGCCAGAACATGCCGGTTTATGGGAATTTCCACAGAAATATCATGGGGCATTGATTGCTCAAGCCTTGGCGCAAGGGGTGGCTGATCCTTATAAGTCATTTGAGGAAAATTTACGGCCAACCGCTGAAGCTATGGATTGGTCGTTGGCAGAATTAGCCAGGATCGGCTTGAGGTTTGTTGCGGCGGAAAAATAGATTGTGTACACTTAAACCATGCTGAAGAAGTTGTTGTTAGGTCTGACATTGGCGGTAATCGGGGTATTCGGATTTTTTCAGGCGGTTCGGGCGCAAAGCTGTACCAATGCCACTGTAGAGTGTGGTGAAATAGTTTGGGCTTGCGAGATACCAGCGCCACCGCCGGTCTATTGTTTGAAACGGAGTACAACAGTGTGGACGTGTAATTGCGGGGCAATGGTGCCTTATCAGGTAGGTTGCAATTATTCGGGCGGGACGTGCAGTTTGAGCCAGGACATCTGCCCGAGCATCGGCAAATGCACCTGTATTTATTCAGGCGGCTGCTGTACCACGGTTGCGGTTGACGGCGGCTGCGGGGCAGGGGGATGCGCACCAGAAAAGATGCTGAGGTGCCGGAGTTGTTTCAACGGAACCAGCAGTTACAATGATTGCTGGTGCGTGGACCGGCCGGAGTGTGTCAGTTGCGCGCCGTCGTGTTCGCCGGCGTGCGGGCAGGCGGACGGCTGCGGGGGGACTTGTTCGAACAGCGACAGCGGCAATCCGGCGGCGCCAGCGCTGAACCCGGTTAATGGCGGGTCGGTTACGGTCAGCGAAGGCTCCCAGGCAAAGGTTTCCTGGTCGGCGGTGGCATTGGCAGACAGTTATTACCTGGAACTGTATCCGGCGGGCGGAGGCTGCGGGGAGAGCGGGGCGTATTGTTTGACGACTGCGGGGACGAGTTACAGTTTTACGCCCCTTT
>VGNO01000035.1 GCA_016865985.1 Chloroflexota bacterium
GTATCGTATGTCCGCCGCCCGGCGTAGTCGAGCGCCAACGCCTCATCCGGGACGCCCAATTGCAGGGCCAGTTCGCGCATGGCGGCCGGCTCGTTGTAGTCCACGAAACGGTTGTCACCGCTCAACAGAATCTTTTCAACTTTCCCGGAAAAATAGAGTTCGGCTGCAACAGCCACCCGGTCCGACAGGACCGGCGTAGGCGAGCCGTCCCGCCAGAGACCGGCGCCAAAGACGATGGCGGCCCGCTCCGCCGGGATATCGGAAATGCTGTAGGTTCTAGGTAGTGCGTAGATCTGGATCGCTAATTGAGCAGTGCACAGGATGATAAGTCCAAGTATTGCGAGACTTGGGATAATTCTCATGATCCACTCGACCATACGCCTGAACATGAGCGGTATTCTAACATGCAAAATAAAAAGCCTGTTTCCCCTACAAACAGGCTTCTGAAGTTCGATTAAGGTTACCTATACATATTTTTCACGCAAGACTGAACTTATGTAATCCATGAGCGCCACAACCACGGCTATCGCCAGCATCTGAGTGCTTGCAGAATTGTAATTCAGTAAACCGATGTTCTGCTGCAAGAGAAAACCAATGCCCCCGCCTCCAACGAATCCGATGATGGTGGACATGCGCACGTTAATATCCCAGCGATACATGGTGTAAGAGATGTATGGTGGGATAATTTGTGGAACGACAGCGTATAAGATTGTCTGCAGCCGGTTGGCTCCCGTGGCTTCGATTGCCTCAAGCGGACCTGGCAGGATACTTTCAACTTGTTCAGAGTAGAGTTTTGCCAGACTGACAACTGTGTGTAAACCAAGAGCGAGAACGCCTGCGAAGGGACCAATCCCCACCCAGATGACGAACACGATCGCCATTACCAACGCTTCCACGGAACGGATGGCATTGAGAATGGTCCGCGTTACATAATAGAGGAATAAGCCGGACTGCAGGGATTTCTTGGGCTGTGTCAGAAATGCCAAGAGTAGGCCCAGCGCGCCGCCCACAATAGCAGGCAGAGTAAAGGTGTATAGCGGGTCTTCTATCTCATAGAGCCATTTAACCGCTGCTCCAAACAGTGTGAAAATGGTGGTACCAGCGGCTGCTGCAAAAACGATATTTAGGATCCGGACAAAACCGGACTTCAGGCGTTCATTGGCACGCTGCCCCATTCGCCCTAGGAAACTGGACAGGATCCATCCACCAGTCATACCACCGATTGCAGGCGTGACTGTAATGAGAATATCAGCAGATTTGGCGACAAAGTTACCTAAAAATGCAAACATCCCTTCTGCTGAAACAATGGCATTTCCTGCAGTCTCAGCAAGCCCGGCTATATGGAAACTCGTGAATATGGATATTATGACAATAAACCCTCCAGCGAGCAACCGTGCCAAACGTAAGGCCAGGCCTGGAGGAATTTCCTCCGACCTGGGCATGACCCAGCGGAATACCGCCAGGATTACCAGAAGGCTTACGATAGATACCAGCAGGTCGATACCCCAATGGTTGGAGAACTGAAGACTTATCCCGCCCAACCAACCAGTGACAATAAATCCCATGAAAATCCCGATCGGCCAACCAAGGAGTGATAAGGCAATGCTAGTCAGTGGACTTTTCACATCCTTCATCAAGTTCCGGGCCGCCAGGAAACTCATCGGGATCGCCAGGACCGTCCCGAGGGTTGTCGCCAGCAGAGCCATTAGGACAGTTTCTATGATCTTATCCCAGGTGGCGATCGCATTTTCGCTGAAATGGGGGGCGCCGGTTTTTGCCCGCGCCCTGATGCGAATGTATTGAACTTCGGAACTATCCCTGTCGCTTGGAAGAGTGATTTCCGCAATAAAGTAACCTTCCCTGTCGACAGTAAAGTCTCCTTTGTGCAGGGCCAAAGTGCTGTTCGGATCGCTACTTGGGACAAGGTAGATATAGCCGGTCGACAAGGGAGGAAAGTTATGTCCTTCGATAGTAATCGTACCGCCCGATTCGGCGCAATCTGGAATGGATACCGAATGGCTGTTTATTACTAGGTCAGGTTGGGGTGGTACTTCTCCAACCGGGCAAGGCAGATAAAATGGCGCATTATATATCGTCTCTTCATAATCGTACTCAAAGATATCCGGCTGGGCCAGGTTACGGGTAACACGGACACGGCTGGCTTGCCTAGTCTCTTTCCGGAATTCCTGCAGGTTCACTTCGGTCACTTGAAACCCGTAGGCAAAGACCAGCAGGCCGATAAGAATATACAAGCCCAGGCGCAGCGATCTCCAGATGCTGGCTTTGTTTTTCTTTGATGTTTCAGGGATTTTTTTCATCATGGTTCTTTACCCGACTCGTTCTGCATCCCGACCGTAGATATCTTTGAACTTCGCGTCATCTATTTCAGTCGGCAACCCCTCGAACACCAGTTTCCCCTGGTTCAGGGCGACCACTCTGTGGGCGTAACGATGTACGATATCCAGAAAATGAAGGCTGCAAAGGACAGTGACGCCATCTTCCTGGTTTATTTGCTCCAGGTATTTCATGATACTATGTGCCAAAACTGGATCGAGACTGGCAACCGGTTCATCGGCCAGGATGATTTCCGGGTCTTGCATCAAGGCGCGGGCAATGCCGACCCGCTGCTGCTGACCGCCACTGAGTTCGTCTGCGCGATTGTCGGCTTTATCCTCGATGCCGACACGAGCCAGTGTTTTTTTGGCCTTTTCATAATCCATTTTTGGAAACCGGTTGAAAAGACTCCAGACCGGATTGACATACCCCAGCCGACCAGCGAGAACATTGGTGGAAACTTTGGAGCGATATACCAAGTTGAAGTTCTGGAAGACCATGCCAATCCTGCGCCGGATATGACGCAATTCATTCGTTGACGCTGCCGCTATATCCACATCATTCCAAAGAATTTGCCCGGCAGTCGGTTCGATCAACCGGTTGATGCAGCGCAACAGCGTGGATTTGCCCGAGCCGCTCAAACCGATCACGGCCAGGAATTGTCCATCCGGCACTTCGAAACTCACATTGTCGAGGGCAAGCACACCACCCTCGTACACCTTCGTCAGGTTCTTGATTTTTAACATAAAATGATTCCATCGGATATGGATGGGCAGAGGGTATGCCCCTCTGCCCATCCATTACTACAGAACGTGAAATCGTTTTACTTGAGATCTTCCAGTACGTAACCGGCATTCTGGACGGCCAGGCGGATCGGGTCGTACTCGGAGTCCTCCGCTGGAACGATGGAGGTCCAGGAATATGCAGTGAATACGGTCGCAAAACCTTCAGCATCACTGGCAGCCCAATCATAGAGCGCCTGCAGGATGTTATCGCTAACTTCCGCGGGGAAGTTGGCGCCGAAGGATAGCGTGTCATTGGGCAGCGGTACGGTCACGGCCAGGATGCGCAGGCGCTGGATGGTATCCGGTACAACCTTGCGCAAAGTGCGGCGGGCATCTTTGACGATCCAGTTACCGCAAGCGATGTCTTTGTCCTCGGCAGTGTTGGCACATGAATCGATCAAATCCGCCGGGACATCAGGAGCATCCAGCGATCCGATTCCCAACGATACACCATCAACCAGCGGCGGGGTGTAGTAGGCAGTGGCAAAATCCGCTTCGCCATTGTATACCGCCAGCATCGCAGCATCGTGCGATCCACTCTCGACGATCTCACTCGGCGTGGCGCCCTCAGTTGTGAGCATCAGAAGTGGATACAGGTAACCGGAGGTGGAAGCCAGGGATGCCGTAGCCCACTTGGCGCCATTCAGATCAGCAACAGTCTGGAAGGCGCTATCCCGAAGAACGACGAACTCGGCTGCATACCAGTCGAGGCCAAACCGGATCGCCTTGGCCTGCACCTGGACACCGCACAATTGGTTGGCCAGCACATAGCCCAGTCCGGGGATGAAAGCCATCGAGTCGTCCGGGGATGCGCACAACTCTTCGATCGTCGCCGCGTAAGAAGTCGGGACACTGACAACGAAATGGTAGCCCGTAACTTCCAGGAGTTTTGCGGCAAGCGCTTCGCCACCGGTTAGGATCGCTTCCGCTTCACCGGAAGGCACCCACAGCATCTTAATGGGATGCTCAGCGGTTCCCAGGGCGGGAGCGGGGGGCTCGGTCGCGACAGGTTCCTCGGTCGGCTGGATTTCCTCGGTCGGTTCGACGATGGGTTCTTCGGCCGGCTGGCATGCCGCGAGGGTCATGCTGGCGACCAGGAGAACTGCAAGTAACAGGTGGAACTTCTTCATTTTTCTTCTCCTCTCGAAGTGATGGTGAGGTCAGCGACCTCCTTGATGGTTACATGATAATTCCAATCAATGGATAAGGCAAGCGCTTGCAAAAGATTTTAAGATATGCTTCCCCCATTGAGATGGTGAGGTTCGGCTATAATCCACATCATGAAGAAAATCGCCCTTCCCCTCCTGCTGGTGATTACCGCTGCAGCCCTGGTCTGGTTCCTGGTCGCTTCCTTCAACCAGACCTTCCAGACCGCTCTCGATCCGCTGCAGCAGGCGAACAACGACCTTGCGACCCAGGTGACCAACCTGCTCCATCCCACCCCCACCATCCTGCCCGATCCTGTGACCATCGTCCATGAAGTTCGCAGCCTGGCGCGGCTGGAAACGATCCAGTACACAGTGGAAAAGGTCATCACGGCAGAGTTCAACCAGGGGTTGCTTGGTCCTCTCTTCGGCGACAAATTGCTCTTCGTCGGGCATGGGACGGTCATCGCCGGGATCGACTTGGAAAAATTGGCCCCGGAGGACCTATGGGTGGAGGACGGCGTCCTCTATGCCCGCTTGCCGCCAGCCGAGATATTCATCGCCGCCCTGGACAATGAGAAATCCTATGTCTACGACCGGGAGACCGGCCTGTTCACGCACGGCGACCCGAACCTGGAGACGACCGCCCGTCAGGTGGCCGAACAGGAGATTGAAAAGGCCGCCATCGAAGACGGCATCCTATATCTGGCGCAAACCAATGCCGAGACCTACCTGGAGCGACTGTTGCGCGCCCTGGGCTTCCCGGAAGTCATCTTCGCAGAATCCACGCCCTGAGAACGCCCTCATCAGGAGGAGGTACATTGAAACAGCCCGTCTGTCAAGTCGACGGGCTGTGTTTGTCATACCCTGCGAGTCCAATCCGGGTTGGTGTACTTTTCCAGGAGCAATTCCTGCGCCCGGCGGTTTTCCCAGGCGGTCGGACTGGAGGATCGAAATCCCATGTCCAACTCCTGCTGGAAGGCTGCGATGAATGCCCTGGCAGCCTCATCCCAGGAGACGGCCTGCCCGAGGACGGATTCCACCGTCGCCGCCCGGACCCTCAACCTGTCTGCCGCGGCCTGGCGGCTGGACTCGTCCGGGAAGACCAGGGCCTCGAGGATGCGCGCCAGGTCCCCGGTCAGGGGAATCGAACCGTGTTGGAGCACACCCCCCTTCCGGCGGGACTGAGCCGAGCCGACCAGTTTCATCCCATTTACCGTGATCTCGTAGGTCGAAGGGACTTCGAAACAGACCGGGTTGGCTTTTGCAGCAGAGCCTCCGACACGTTCCTTCATCGCCGCCGGCAGCCCCAATCCCCCCAGGGCGGTGGATAAGGCCTGTGCCAGGCGGTTGTAACTTTCCAGGACACTCCCCGCCAGGAGTGGGTGGTCAGCCGGGCCGGCAACCGAATAGGTCAATTCATCCGTATGCAGGATGGCGCGCCCACCGGTGGGACGGCGCACCAGGTCCCAGCCGCGCCCTGCCAGCGAATCGAAGTCCACGTCGGCAAACGGCTGGGCGTAACCGAGCGAGAGACAGGTCGGCGCCCAGGCATACAGGCGCAGGCTCGGCAGGGAATCGCCGCATCCGGTCGACTCGAGCAGGGCTTCGTCCAATGCCATGTTCCATGCGCCCCGTGCCGGGTTTGGTTGCAGGATCAGGCGCCAAGCGTGGGTCATTCGTCCTCGACATCCTCGACTTCGTCGATGAATTCCCGCGCCGCTTCGTCCGGCGGCAGGAGGGACTTGCCCTGCTCCGAAAGATACCGCTGGTGGTCGAGCGTCCACAGGTACAGGTCGCCTTCTGTCTTGCCTGGGAAATCCTGCAATATGTCGCTTTGCTGGACAACGTGTACAATCGGTTCATAGACGGTGTCGTACCAGTGAACGACTGCATCCTCTTCGGAAATATCCCGTTTCAGGTCGAGACCCATGAAATAGCGGTGGACGGCGATGTGCTCCAACATGCGGTCGAAACCATCCACGATCGTCAGTTTGATCTTGGACTGCGGGCGGAGGCGGTCGAGCCCGGTGCGTTCGAGGAATTCGACCTTCTCCCCCAGGATCTCCAGGTCCTCGAGGCACAGGTCGGGCGTAATGCGCACCTTGGTGGAGCACTCGCGCACTTCGGCATCGATGAATTCCTGTCCCTGTTCGCGGGCGACCGAGACCCGGTGGTGACCGTCCACCACGAAATATACCTCGCCGACTTTATAGAGCACTACCGGCGGCAGGTCGATCTCCCTGTACCAGGCCTGGTCCACCCGCTGCCAGCGGTTGGACAGTTCATCCAGTTTCGGCAGGAAGGCGCGGTCGAAATCCTGGTAGCGGTTGAGCGAGCCGGTGATCCTGGCAATGGGGACTGAATGCACGCCCCGGTAGACCGGGCCGCCGATATGCAGTTTCTCCTTGATCTCGTCGTAGGACAGGAGTGTGTTCCGCTGGCCTGAAACGGCATCCGATACGGTGTTGATGAAAGCCTTGAAACGGGCGCGTGCGAAATCGGCCCGCGAGCGGGATTCATATTGATCGTTCATCTAGCGCCGCCTCGAAGATCCGGTAGGGATATACATTTACAACCATCGTCCCGTCCATCCAGGTGACGGGGTCGATCAGGTTCTGTTTATAGAAGACCGTATGGCCGTGCAACAGGTAACGCGGCCTGAACCAGTGGACGAGGCTGTTCAACGCCGAAAGTCCGACATGGGCCGGGTCGTCGTCGTCATGGATGCCGCGCGGCGGGGAATGGGTGACGAGGATATCGAGCCGCCGGCCGCGCAGCCGGTCCCACGCCAGCGGCAGGAGGAGCGGCAGCAGGCGTTTGTACATCTGCGCCTGGGAATACTGGTTCGTCCCATCCGGCCGGTAGCGCACCGAGCCTCCCAGACCGGCGACCCGCAGTCCCTTGACGGTTTCAAGCCTCCGGTCGATGTTCAAGCCGCCTTCGGCGCGGGCGCTGGCAAGCCATTCCGAATAGAGGGGGTCGTGGTTGCCGGGCACATAGACCAGGGGGATGTTCAGGGTGGTGACCAGGTATTCAAGGTATGGGTACGGCAGGTCGCCGCACCCGATGACCAGGTCCGCTTCCCGGAAGCGCGTGCTGGCCGATGGTGTATAGAGAGTCTGTACCACCTGGTCGCTGACTGCCAGGATCTTCACTTTTTCCACTCCCGGGGAAATCTCTCGTAACGGAGCAGTTCGAGTCCCCAGTAGGTGACGCGGTCACGCAGGGACATCCCGCATTTTTCAGCCACCCGTTGCGATGCGATATTTTCCGGGTGTACGAGGGCGATGATCCTTTCCAAACCGATAGCGCTGAAACCATAAGCCAGGCTGGCCTGCGCCCCTTCGGTGGCGTATCCCTTCCCATGAACCGCCTGGCTCATAAGATAGGCAACTTCATCTTCGCCAGTCTCAGGCAGGCGGTTCAAGCCGCACCAACCGATCAGGTTACCGGTTTCTTTCAGCACGACCGCCCAGGTGCTGAAACGAAGATCCTCCCCCTGCTTGATGTAGAACGCGATCATCCTCGCCACCCTTTCCCTGGTAGGTGGATCGGTGTGCGGGAAATAACGGAAGATACCCGGTTGTTGAAGGATGTCATGGAGCGCATCCAAATCTTCGAGTGAAAATGGACGGAGCGCGAGGCGATCGGTTGTCAAACCCAGGATGGACATGCCCCAATCATACAACGGATTTCTCCTTCCTGCGAGAAGACTGGCACCCAACCCGAGGGGGGGGTATCCAGACACCGTCATGATTGTATAATATTGTTAGCCGAAAGATCCCGCTAGAAGGGAAGTCGAAGCAATACCCATGCGGGTCAGTCAATCAATCTTTCCAACCCAAAAGGAGAAACGATGAAACGAACCATACTTTCACTCACCTGCCTGGCCCTGGTCATCCTCGCCTGCAGTTTCCCGCCCACAGCCACTCCGACCCTGCCCCCACCGGCAACCGAACCGCCGGCTGGGACCGAGTCCCCGGTGGAGACCGTGCCGCCTGTCCCGATTACGAATGTCACCTGCAACGTACTCTCCCTTTACCTGGACCCGGCGCTAGCATCGTCGTATTCCTGCCAGATTGTGCCCGAATCTGCCGGGGAATTCGAGGTCTATCCCACGTACACCGAGTTGACCCTGGTCGGTTACCCACTGGCCGATAAGTTCTTCACACCGCACATCTCGGTTTATCCAATCGAACGCTACAGCGAACTGCTGCCCGACCTCGTGCCTGGCAGGTATATGGGTTTGATCAACCTGATCGCCCTCGGAGTCCCGCCTTTCGTCGCATCATTCACCACCTCCATCCCGTTCCTGCCGAACTTCAACGCCGCCCAGGTCTTCTACGCCCGCGAAGCGGTATTGCCCTTCGGCAGCGGTAACGGCATCCGGTTCATGACCGAATACGCCCAATACTTCGCCCCGGTCAATAATCACGACCTGTTCTATACCTATCAGGGCGCGACCAGCGACATGCTATACTGGGTCTCCGTCATCCTCCCGATCAACCATCCCACCCTGCCGGCCAACGCCGACAATCCACCCGGGGGCATGACATGGGAGGATTTCAGCAATAATTACGAACCCTATATCACAGGCATGGTCAGCCAGTTGAACATGGAAGCGCCGGATAGTTACACCCCGTCCATTACCGCCCTCGACGCCCTGGTGAACAGCATCGTCATCACACCCTGATGGAATCTCCCACTGCCGGAGCGATACGGGCTGCATGTGCAGCCCGTATCCCGAATATTGGGTCCCCGACCTGTCTGATAAGAACCGCCCTGCCTCAACGGCAGGGCGAATTCATCCGACCTGGATGCAGAACAGAGCGCTATGCAACTGCCAGCCTCGGGCGGAATTTGTAACCGTAGACGATCACACCGCGTTCGTCCCCATCATTGCGCATCTTGCGGGTCACCATTTCGACCGGCATCCCGATCTCGACCGGGATCTCCCCCAGGTCGGTCAACTGGGCAGTCACGAGCGGGCCTTCCTGTAATTTGACCAGCGCCACAGTATAAGGGGCGTTCTCGTCATACCCGCTTGGGGCTTCATAGATCGTCGTATAGGAAAATACTTCGCCTTTCCCGCTGAAGGCGAAAGCGGTTTTGGCCTCGCCTCCACAAGCCGGGCAGACATCGCGCGGCGGGAAGATCTTGGCTTCGCAGTGAGGGCAGACCTCGCCCACCAGTCCATAACGTTGTTTTTTCAATCGCCAGTGGCGGGGTATTTCCATGGTTGTTTCACTCCTTATCCGGTAACATGGCTGATTCTAACGGTCGCGGCTATCAGGAACTATCAGTTTCCTGGCCGGGCGAGGATGTGGCAGACAGCCGTTGCAGCCGGGCCTCCCAGGGATTGGATCATACCCACCCTGGCGCCCTTCACCTGGTTCCTGCCAGCCAACTCCCGCAATTGGAGCGCCGCCTCGACCGCCTGGTAGACCCCGGTCGCGCCGCCGGGATTGCCGCGCGCTTTCAGCCCCCCCAGGGTGGCGCAGGGTAGCCAGCCGTCCAGGGATAGTTCCCCGGCACGCGCCAATTCCCAGCCTTTGCCTGGCGCGGCAAATCCGGATGCTTCCAGTGACAGGGCGGCGAAGACCGAGTACGCGTCATGGTATTCGAGGAAATCCACCGCCTCCGTGGTCAGCCCAGCCTGCTGAAATGCTTTCCCGGCAGCCATCTTCAGGGCGGAAAATGCCAGGGGATCCTCCCGGTCATGCAGAGCCAGCGTATCGGAGGCCTGTCCCGAACCGGAAATGACGACGGGGGGGTACGGGTGTTCGGCCGGGAGGTCCTCCAGCCTGGCCAGCAACACCGCTGCCGCCCCATCGGCCAGCGGCGCGATATCGAACAGGTTGACCGGGTCGCATACCATATCGGTCTCCAGGTATGCTTCCGGTTTGATCGCCTTCTGGTACATGGCATTGGGATTCCCGGCCCCGTTGGCGTGTGCCAGTTGGGCAAAACCAGCCAATCCACCCTGGGGGACGCCGTACTCGAAAAGATACCGTTGCATGATCAGGGCGGCCTGGGCTGTGGGAGTCAATCCGTGTAGGGCTTCGTGGTCGCTGTCCGATGCTGTCGCCAGGGCCGCTTCCGCCCCCGGACCAATCGTATCGGTGAATTTTTCCACTCCCACCACCAGCGCTGAATCCACCATCCCACTCCGGACAGCCAGGTAACCCTGGCGCAGGGCGGCCGCCCCGGAAGCGCCGGCGGCTTCCACCAGGATGGACTCGATCCCGGTCAAGCCGGCAAAGTCGGCCAGCAGGGCGCCCAGGTGCGCCTGGCGGGAGAGGCTCGGCGCAAGCATGTTCCCTACGAACAATGCCGAGGGGCGGATGCCACCGGCATCCTGCATGGCCGCATCCATGGCGCGGAAACCGAGTTCCCGCAGGGAGACATCCCAGTGTTCCCCAACCCCCGTCTGGCCGATTCCGGCAATGGCTACTTCTGGCATCGATACTCCATCAGGATCATGGTCAGCATTCGGATTTTTCGTGGCTTACGGATTTCCATTGTTACTACTTCATTGCCAGTTTTCCGCGGTAGCGGACATAGGTGGCATAGTCGATCTGGCTGCGGCGCTCGATGTAGTCCCGGGTGGAAGGAGCCCGCCCCCGGCGCGCTTTGATCGCCTCCGTCACCTGGAGGTCGAAGGCATCCGACCCGGCGCCCGAACCGAAGGAGACCATCAGGATGCGGTCGCCCGGTTCGGCTATGTCAAGGATTGCAGTCAGGCCGATGACAGCCGCCCCGGCATATGTATTGCCGATCACCGGAACCAGCAATCCCGGCTGGATCTGTTCCTTGCTGAACCCAAGCATGGCTGCCACCCGCTGCGGGAATTTGGTGTTCGGCTGGTGGAACACGGCCCATCGATAATCACGGGCGCTGGCGCCGCTGGCATCCATCATCGCCCGGGCGGCTTCGTTGACATGCTTGAAGTACGCCGGTTCCCCGGTAAAGCGCATCCCGTGCTCGGGGTAACGTTGGTATTCCCGCCGCCAGAAATCAGGCGTATCGGTTACATAGGAATATGTCGACTGGATGACTGCCAGAGACTCCTCAGCCGGTCCGAGCAGGTAGGCCGCCCCGCCAGCCCCGGCGGTATATTCGAGCGCGTCGCCGGGTTTGCCCTGGGCGGTGTCCATCCCGATTGCCAGCGCATAATGCGCCATCCCCGAACCGACCATGCCGATGGCAGCCACCATGGCTTCCGTCCCGGCTTTGCAGGCAAATTCCCAATCGGCGGCCTGGGTGTTGGGCGTTGCGCCGATGGCCTCGGCTACGATCGTGGAAGTCGGTTTTACCGCGTAAGGATGCGACTCGGAGCCAACCCACACTGCCCGGATCCCGGCCGGGTCGATCTCTGCCCGCGCCATGGCATTGCGCGCCGCTTCGATCGACATGGTAACGACATCCTCGTCCATACCCGGGACAGCCTTCTCCTTGATCGGCAGTCCGCCGCGCCCTCCCGTCCAGACGCGGGCCACCTCGCTGGCCGGCAGGCGGTAGCGCGGCACATACGACCCATAGCCGACGATCCCGACCTGCCGGGCAGGTTTGAGCAGTGTTTGGTTATCAGACATGTTCATTCCTCTGTTTCAAGATCGCCTCGGCCCGATCGATCCTGACAACCTTTTCGGCCACCATCCGGGCGGCGACTTGTTCGACCTGGTCTCCTGTTGCCCCGGCGGCGATCGCCACCTGCCGGGCATGCAGGGACATGTGGCCGCGCTGGATGCCTTCGGTCGAAAGCGCCCGCAAGGCAGCCAGGTTCTGCGCCAACCCAACCGAGACGATGATCTCAGCCAGTTGAGAGGCAGATTCAACGCCCATCAGTTTGATGGCGGTCCTGGCAGCCGGATGGACTTTTGTCGCCCCGCCGATGATGCCCACCGCCATGGGCATTTCCAACTCACCTGCGAGACCGCCATCCGCTGCCCTGCCCCAGGTCGAGAGGCTGGCATACCGCCCGTTGCGCGCCGCGTAGGCGTGGGCCCCGGCCTCTATGGCGCGCCAGTCATTCCCGGTGGCGATGACGACCGCGTCCACGCCGTTCATGATGCCCTTGTTATGGGTGGCGGCACGGTAGGGGTCGGAATCGGCAAAAGCCCAGGCTTCGATGATCCCATCCCGCACCCGCTCGCCGCTGAATTCACCGAACGCAAGCGCACCGACCGGGATGGCGCAACGGGCGCGCGCCAGCCGGCGGTCAGCCAGGTTGGATAGGATGCGCAGGTGGACCCGTCCGCCGCAGAGTTGTTCGATGCGAGGCGCCAGTTTTTCGCAGGCAGTATTGACGGCATTGGCGCCCATCGCATCCCTTACATCGTAGACCAGATGCACTACCAGGAATGCACCGATGGGCGATCGTTGGACCTGGCGTACTTCCAGGTCACGCGCCCCCCCGCCGAGTTTCTTGAGCAGCGGGTCGACCAAATCCGCTTCGGCCAGCAGGGCATCCTTCTCCTTTAGGATGGCTTGCCCGGCGGCCTGGATGTCTGGCGCATCCAATACCTGCATCTGGCCGATCATCTCTGGCGGTGTGGTGGTGGCGGTGAAACCGCCCCCTGCCCGAGCCAATTTAGCCATAAAAGAGGCTCCGGCCACCACCGACGGCTCCTCGACTGCCATCGGCGCCAGTACTTCTCGCCCGTTGACGACAAAGTTCAAACCGATACCGAGAGGCAGGCCGAAAGTCCCGGCAACATTCTCGATCATGTGGTCTGCCGCCTCGGTTTTGAGTCCTCCCGACGAGGCAAATACGGAAAGTTCCTCCGGAGTCAGGCCGGACGCCTCTGCCAGGCGGGCAAGCCTCTCTTCCAGGGGTAATGTGTGAAAACCAGGCAAGCGTGATGTCGTCATATCCCAGACCGTTCCTCCTTCGAAGTCGGGCTGAATATATCGGTCGAAGTCTGGCAAAATCTATCAAACTTGGCGAATGTGGACATGTAAGGTAGAATCGTCATAATTGAGGTCTCCGCATGTTGTTAACACGTGAACAGTTGCAAGAGCGACTTATCGGATTGCATCGCGCCAGCCTTGAACTGGTCAAAGAGGTATCGCTGGAAAGCCTGTTGGAGCGGATCACCTCGCTGGCTTGTGAACAGGCCGGGGCGCGTTACGCCGCCCTTGGCGTGCTGGATGGGGAGGGGAAACTCAGGCAATTCATCACGGTCGGTCTGACCGCCGAAGAGATCAAACGCATCCCCCACCCGCCGCGCGGCCGCGGCCTGATCGGCGTGTTGATGCGGCAGAATGAGACCATCCGCCTGCCGGAGATCCACAACGACCCGCGCAGCTCCGGCTTCCCTACCGGCCATCCCAGCATGCATTCCTTCCTCGGAGTCCCCATCCGGATCGGGGAGCGGCAAATGGGACAGATCTACCTGACCGAAAAGATCGACCAGCCGGAGTTTACCGCTGAAGATGAGACCGTGATCGAGATGCTGGCCTCCTACGCCGGGACGGCGATCCAGAATGCCCGTCTCTACGATGATCTACGGCAGCACGACCAGGCGCTCCAGCGCCGCAATGAAGAACTGGGACTGTTGAACCAGATCGGCGTCGCCCTGGCATCCTCCCTCGAAATGGATGAGATCCTGAACCAGACCCTGGCCCTCCTGATGGCGCACTACAAGGTCGAGGCGGGAGAGATCTTCCTGCGCGAGGAGGACCGCCATACTTTGCGCCTTGTGCTGCACCGCGGCGAGGCGGCGCAGGCTTTCTGGACCCGCAACCGCTTCAAGATGGGTGAAGGGATGATCGGCCTGGTGGCCGAAAAAATGAAACCGGTCATCAGCCAGAACCTGAGCGGGGATGCACGATTCCTGCGCGAGGCGATTGTCCAGGCTGGCTTCCGGCAGATGGCCTGCATCCCGCTTACGGCGCGCGGGGAGATGGTCGGCGTCCTCAGCATAGCCTCCCGCAGCCCGTTGCCGTTCGAGGAAAGCCAGATGCAATTGCTCAGTTCCATCGGCGCCTGGGCCGGGACGGCGATCGAAAACGCCCGCCTGCACTACGATGCCCGGCGGCTGGCGGTCCTGGAGGAACGCGAGCGGATCGGCATGGACCTGCACGATGGCATCATCCAATCCATTTATGGAGTCGGGCTGACCCTCGAGAATATCCGGCTCCTGATGAAGGAGAACACGAACGAGGCCGACACCCGCATCCAGAAGGCGATCGAAGACCTCAACCATACAATCCGCGACCTGCGGGCATACATCCTTGACCTGCGGCCGCGCCAACTGCGCGGCGAAAGCCTTCTGGAGGGATTGCAACGCCTGGTGACGGAATTCCGCATGAACGCCAAGGCCGAGATCATCCTCTCCGGTCCCAAATCCGACCTGCTGCAGGACCTGCCGCAGGTGCACGCCATGGCGCTTTTCCATATCTGCCAGGAAGCGCTGGCCAACGCCGCCAAACATGCAGCCGCCCGCAAGATCACAGTCAACCTGTGGGGTACGAATGACCGGGTGCTGTTGGAGGTGCAGGACGACGGGAAGGGCTTCGACCTGGAGAAGATGAGCAAGACAGTCGGGCATGGACTGGCCAATATGACCACCCGGGTCCACAATGTCGGCGGCGACCTGGATATCACGACCACGCCCGGGGAGGGCGCGACCATCCTCGCATGGGTGCCGCGCGCCCAATCCCCTTCCAGCCCATAAAACCCCCGGGCTTGCATATCGAAACTCAGGAACCTGCGTTTCACATCACGCCGACCGGTATTTTGTCCTTCATTGAACTTTTTAACATATCCACCATATAACCCACTTATGTGCCAAGATACCCTATCCTACCGCCAGATATGGGGGTCACCTGCACGGACAGGAGGAAGGTAGCCTCGAACAGGCGTTCTGGATGGCCGCTGGCCGACTGTTTCACGGATTGTTATTTTAAGATTGCAGATACCTTAAAATTGCACATGTTTTTAAAGTAACGTAGGGTTCCCGTATTGGTCATTTCAGACTTCTTTGTTAAAATGGGTCTAGCGGATCGGGAGCAAGTTTCCCAGTTTTGAACAATCGAATTATCCATACATCATCCCACTGCGAAACGCAGTGGGTTTGGTACCCTGTTCTCTAACGCCGTAATCATCCCTCCTGGAGGAGAAGTAATGGACGCCAACCAAGCCTGGCAATCGGCGCTCGGCCAGCTACAAATGGAAATGCCCAGGGCTTCCTTCGACACCTGGGTCAGGGATACCCGGGTGGTATCTCATGAAGGCGGTACTTTCACCGTCGGTGTACGGAACGCCTATGCCCGCGACTGGCTCGAGAACCGGCTCAGCGGGACTGCCGCCAGCCTGCTGGCCGGGATCCTCGCCCAGCCGGTGGATGTCCGTTTCATCGTCGGGGAACGGCACGAGACCGGCAACCCGGACCCGGCGCCTGTCGAGGCGGCCGGGACATCCCCAGCCCGGGCGGAACCGGCGCGTCCGCTCCGCAACGCCACCCTCAACCCGCGTTACACCTTCGATAGTTTCGTTGTCGGACCCAGCAACCGCCTTGCACATGCCGCGGCCATGGCTGTCGCCGAAAACCCGGCCATTGCCTACAATCCACTCTTCCTGTATGGTGGGGTGGGATTGGGAAAAACCCACCTGCTCCATGCCATCGGCAATGCCTGCCAGGGACGCGGCTTGAATGTGGTCTATGTATCCTCCGAGGAATTTACCAACGACCTGATCAACGCCATCCGTTCGCACACCACCCAGGCCTTCCGGGACCGCTACCGCTCGATGGATGTGCTCATGATCGACGATATCCAGTTCATCGCCGGGAAGGAATCCACCCAGGAGGAGTTCTTCCATACATTCAACACCCTTCATGGACAGACCAAGCAACTCATCATCTCATCCGACCGCCCTCCCAAATCGTTGATCACGCTCGAGGAACGCCTGCGTTCACGCTTCGAATGGGGTCTCACCGCCGACATCCAACTGCCAGACCTGGAAACCCGCCAGGCCATCCTGCGCCACAAAGCCGAACGGACCGGGCGCCGGGTGCCGGACGAGATCATGGAATTGATCGCCCGGCGGGTGCAGTCCAATATCCGCGAACTGGAAGGCGCTCTCAACCGCGTCCTGGCCTTCTCAGACTTGAGCGGGATGCCGCTCACCTGCCAGATGGCCGAGGTCGCCCTGGCCGATCTGCTGCCCCAACCTGTGGATGTACGCCCGGACAAAGTGCTCGACATCGTGGCCCGCGTCTACAACCTGTCCGTGGACCGGCTGCTCGGTCCCGACCGTTCGCGGGATGTCGCCCTGCCGCGCCAGATCGCCATGTACCTGCTGCGTGAGAGTAACATCTCCCTGCCGCAGATCGGTCTGGCGTTGGGTGGTCGCGACCATACGACGGTCATGTATGCATGTGATAAAGTGGCCGACCTGCTGGAGAGGGATGACCGGTTGCGCCGCGAAGTGGTGCAGATCCGCCAGCAATTGTATGGGCAGGGCATGGTTGCCTGAGAAAAAACAATTCCGCCCCTCGACAGGTTCGAGGGGCGGAATGCATCGGGCTGGGGTGGGGTTTAGCCGTACTTGGCAGCAAAGGCGTCATCGGTCATCGTCAGGTAGATGATACCTTCGACGATGCCGATGATCTCCGGGATGCCCGTCCAGCAGAAGACGAGGTAGAGGATGCCGGCGCCGATCTGTCCCAGGTAGAACTTGTGGCCGCCGAGGCCGCCCAGGAAAATCGCCAGCAGCGCCGCTGCAAGTTTGTTCTTCTTCTTTTCCATTTTGTGTTCTCTCCTTTTTCGATAGGTCAGGTTGGAGGCAAGTATAAACGATTGTTCGCCAAAGCAAGTAGGACTCATTTCTTATCGGAATACGGCTGGATACCCGCCCCGGACTGGCGTTGCAGGTAGGTCTCATTGGCCGGGTCACTCAGGATGGACTGCTGCAAGAGAACATTGACCTTCACATTGTGATGCAGGAACGCCCGGAAGGTGGGGAAGTTGGCGATGCGGATAATGCCCCCAATGGTGAAACCTGCGGAGTCGCGGGGGTTGTCCTTGCCGAGGCCTCCCAGGAAAAGGCGAGCCCTGCAAAACCAATCACCTGCATGGTGTAATAGATGACTGTAAGATTGGCCTTGCTGGGTCCGAAGGATTTCTGGATGGCGCTTAAATCAGGATGGATCATTGGTGTCTCGTCTCTCCACACCGGAGTATAGCACGCATCAGGGGGGTGAAAAGTCACACCAATGGTGGATCGAGCGAGACCATGACTACAACGCCAGGAAAGTAGGTCGGCTAGCCTGCCAGGCCATCCTTCGCAGGAGGACAACTTACGTTCACCAACGATCCTGTTGCGATAGGTGGCTGCAATATGGTATATTCACCGTGTCATCCAAATCTATCTTTCGAAGAGGCCAGAGTACAATGGAAATCAATTACCAGGAAACCACCGCCGACCTGCTCAAACGGATAGACATTCATAAACAGTTCGGAGGGCGCGATATCGACCAGTGGATGGTGGACCTGCTCAAGCCGTCCGGGGACTCGAAGATCCTGGATGTCGGCTGCGGCGCGGGGAAACAATGCTTCCTCTACCATAAATACACCGATGGTCGCGCCGCCATCACCGGCGGGGATGTGAACGAGGAACTGCTGGCCAAGGCCCGCAGCGAGAACGCCCGGCTCGGGAACCCGGTCACCATCCTGCCGCTGGATTTCAACCAGCGTTTCCCATTCGAGGATGAGACCTTCGACCTGGAGTCCTGCTGCTTCGCCATCTATTACGCCGCCGACATCCCTTTCACCATCGGCGAGATGCGGCGGGTCCTGAAACCGGGCGGACGCCTGTTTTCCAGCGGGCCGATGCCCCGGAACAAACAGATTTTCTACGATATCATCCGCGAAGCAACCGGGAAGGCCATCCCGCCCATGCCGGGTTCCTCTCGCTACAGCGCCCAGATCCTGGATGCCATGAAAGCCGTCTTCTCCAATGTGGATGTCCATATCTTCGAGAACCCGCTGGCATTCCCGACCGTCGAACCCTTCCTTGATTACACCCGGGCATCCCTTTCGGAGGACCGTAAACTCTGGAGCAGTTTCTTCCAGGGCGGGGACGAGTTCGAGAAAGTGATGGCCAGCATTGCCCGCGCGGCTGCCAGGCGCCTGGCGGCAGACGGTCAATTGGTGATGACCAAGGTGGTCGGCGGATTCGTTGCCACCCGTTAACGATTCCGCTCTCTTCCAGACAAGAAAACCATGATCTTCTACGGTAAACGCATCCTGTTCGTCGGCGCTCACCCGGATGACATCGAACTTGGCGCAGGCGCGCTGCTCCACCACATCCATCCGCACTGCGATGCGTTGGGTGTCACCCTGTCGGATAACCAGAAGAATCCGACCCTGCGCAACGTGGTCGATGAATTACGAGCCAGCATGGCAGTGCTCGGACTGCCGCAGGAAAGGATCGTCATTGGTAAATTCGCAAC
>VGNO01000036.1 GCA_016865985.1 Chloroflexota bacterium
GGGACGGGGAAGACCTTCGTGGCCTTCCAAATCGTCTGGCGGTTGTGGAAATCGAAACGCAGGAAACGGATTTTGTATCTGGCCGACAGAAACGTGCTGATCGACCAAGCCAAGGACAGAACCTTCTCACCGATGGGACAAGCATTGCAGAAGATTCACGGCAGGGCGGTTAAGGGCCGCGAGATTTATTTTGCGCTGTACCAGGCATTGGCCAACCCGGTGACGGATGAAAACCTGTATGAAAAATACCCGAAGGATTTCTTCGACCTGATCATCGTGGACGAGTGCCATCGCGGATCGGCAAATGAATTCGGCAGTTGGCGCAAAATACTGGAGTATTTTGAGTCTGCAACGCAAATTGGCATGACGGCGACGCCTAGACGGACTGACAACATTGACACTTACGAATACTTCGGCGACCCGATCTACACCTACAGCCTGCGGCAGGGAATTGAAGATGGTTTTCTTGCGCCATATCGGGTTTATCGTGTCATCTCCGATGTGGACGCGAGCGGACTGCAAATTGACCCGGGCGTTTTGGATCGTTTCGGGCGTGAAATTCCACCCGACATTTACGGGACGAAAGACTTCGAGCGGTTGATTTCCCTTCTGTCTCGTACCGAAGTTGTGGCAAAGCATTTGACCGAGTATCTCAAACGCACCAATCGTTTTGACAAGACGATTGTATTTTGTGTAGATCAGGAACACGCGCTCGATATGCGGATGGCGCTGAATAACGCCAACGCCGATTTGACGCGCGTCCACCTGCACTACGTGGAGCGCGTGGTTTCGGACGAAGGCTCGGTGGGACGCGGGCATTTGGATAACTTCCAGGACCCTGAAAAAGAGTTGCCTGTCATTCTTACCACGTCGCAAATGTTGACCACGGGCGTGGACGCGCCGACCTGCCGCAACGTGGTGTTGTTCAAGCCGGTCAATTCGATGATTGATTTCAAGCAGATCATCGGGCGCGGGACGCGGGTATCCGAAGAGCACAATAAATTCTGGTTCACGATCATCGACTACGTGGGCGCGACGCAATTGTTCTATGACCCGGCTTTCGATGGCGACCCGGTGCGCGTGACCAGGACGGAGATCGACGCGGCAGGCAATGAAACCGAAGTGCAGGATAGCGAAGAAGGCACGCTGGAAGGCCCTCACCCCGGCCCTCTCCCAATGGGAGAGGGGGCAGATATGCGGACTAGGGAACTGCCGCGCAAGTATTACGTGGATAATGTGGAAGTGTATATCGCCGGGGAACAGGCCTTCGAATTGGACCCGGAAGGCAATATCCTGCGGACAATGGAATTCACCGACTACGTGACGGACCACGTGCGCCGCCTGAACCTGACCGCTGAGCACCTGCGCCAGGCCTGGCCGTTGACCGAGCAGCGGCGTGAGATCGTGGAGCAGTTGCGCCAGCGCGGGATCGACCCGGAGCACCTGGCGGCAGTGACCCATCACGAAGACGCCGACGCGCTCGACCTGCTCCTGCACGTAGCCTATAACGCCCCACTGGTGACGCGCCGCGAGCGGGCGGAGAAGTTGCGCCAGAAGAAGGCGAACTTCTTCAACACGTTTACGCCTGCGGCAAGGGATATATTGAATTCGTTGCTGGAGAAATACGCCGATTATGGCATTGGCGAGTTCGACCAGTTGCCGCGCGTGTTGCAGGTCTCGCCGTTCGACCAGTATGGCTCGACATATGAGATTTACCAGTTGTTTGGCGGGGCGGAGAAGTTATTGCAGGCGGTGGATGAGATGCAGAAATTTTTGTATGAATAAACTAACATCCATGTCGTTGCGAGCCCCGCACTTTGGGGCGAAGCAATCTCCTGTTATATGGAGTACCCTAGGAAAGATGAGATTGCTTCGTCGCTCACTGTCGTTCGCTCCTCGCAACGACATGTAAATGAGTAAATAATGGCAATTGACAAACAATATTGCGTTTATATTATGACGAATGCACACAACACTGTGCTATATACTGGCGTGACCAACAATTTGGCGCGCAGGGTGTATGAGCATAAGAACGGGTTGGGAAGTACGTTTGTGAAAAAGTACAATGTTCATAAGTTGGTATATTACGAGATTGGTAATGACGTTAATGCTGCAATTGCACGAGAGAAACAGATCAAGGGCGGTTCGCGGAAGAAGAAGGTTGATTTGATAAACAAGATAAATCCTGAGTGGAAGGATTTGTATGAGGAAATAAAGTAACCAGCATGTCGCTGCGAGCGGTTTTTGCGAAGCAATCCCCTCGTTACAGGAGACTGCTTCGTCGGTAAGAGCAAAAGCCCTCCTCGCAGCGACATATCAAATCGGGAGATTGCTTCGTCGCAACGACATGATATAAATGGGACATTATGCCAAAGAAAACAACTCAACCAGCGCCACAGCAAAATTCAAAAGCCTCGCTTTCCTCGCTCATCAAATCTGCCCGCGACATTATGCGGAAGGATGCGGGTTTGAACGGCGATTTGGATCGGTTGCCGCAGTTGTCGTGGATTCTGTTTTTGAAGTGTTACGACGATCTGGAGATGCGGCGCGAGGAGGATGCGAAGTTAGAGCGGAAGCAATACAAGCCTGTGATTCCGTCGCCGTGGCGGTGGCGGGATTGGGCGTCGGATGAGGATAACGGGGCGACGGGCGAGGATCTGGTCAAGTTCGTCAATGACGGGTTGCTGCCTGCGCTGCGCGGGCTGACGGGGTCGGATGAACGCTTGAAGGTGGCGGAGGTATTCAAGGAGACGTACAACCGCATGTTGAGCGGCTACCTGCTGCGGGATGTGGTGGACCTGGTGGATAACATCCACTTTCAGTCGAAGGATGAGATCTTTACGCTGGCGCATTTGTATGAGTCGATGTTGAAGGAGATGCGCGACGCGGCAGGCGATTCGGGCGAGTTCTACACGCCCCGTCCCGTGGTCAAACTGATCGTAGACAGAGTCAAGCCGCGGCTGGGAGAGACCGTTCTCGATCCCGCTTGTGGCACGGGCGGATTTTTAGTCGAGTCGTATGAGTATCTTAAGCCGCGAGTCAAAAAATCCACAGAGCAGGAAACGCTGCAAAGCAAAACGTTGTTCGGGGTGGAGAAGAAGCCGCTGCCGTATCTGTTGAGCACGATGAACCTGTTGCTGCATGGGATCGAGACGCCGAACATCCGCCGCGATAACGCGTTGAAGAATCCGCTGAACGAGATCGGGGAGAAAGACCGCTTCGATGTGATCGTGACGAACCCGCCCTTCGGCGGCGAGGAGGAGGCGGGCATTCAGTTGAACTTCCCCGAGAATACGCGCGCCAGCGAGACGGCGCTGTTGTTCATGCAGTTCATCATGCGCTCGCTCAGGCATGGCGGACGCTGCGGCGTGGTAGCGCCGAATGGATTCCTTTTCGGTGATGGAGTCGCGGCGCGGGTGAAGGCGCAGATGCTGCGGGACTTCAACCTTCATACGATCATCCGACTGCCCAACGGGGTGTTCGCGCCGTATACGTCCATCCCGACTAATTTGCTGTTCTTCGATCGGACTCAGCCGACGGTTGATATCTGGTTCTATGAGCATGTTCTCCCCGAAGGCGTGAAGAACTATACCAAGACGCGCCCGATGCAGTTCGAGGAGTTCCAGCTGATTTTGGATTGGTGGGATAACCGAGTTGAGAATGAACGCGCGTGGAAAGTTCCTGCGTCGAGCCTGATTCAAACGAACGGTGGCGGCGATGTGGTCTCGGTCAATCTCGACATCAAGAACCCCAGCCGCAAAGAGGACTTGGAACACCTGCCGCCTGCCGAGTTGGCGGAGAGTATTCTCGCCAAGGAGAAGCAGATTGCGGCGGTTATTGAAGAAATCAAGTCTTTGCTGGCAAAGGGTGGATAAATGACAAACGGTTGGCAGGAAGTTTTGCTTGGTGATGTTCTGACCGAACGAAGAGAAACGCCATCTCCTGAAAGTTTGGATAATGGCGAAGTAAGCATTGTCAGCAAGATTAGTTTCAGCGAAGGGAAAATTGAACTTCGTGCTGATAGTAAGACCAAAACAGGAATGATTCTTGCACAACCTGGTGATTTGGTTATTTCAGGAATTAACGCAACAAAAGGTGCTATTGCAATTTATCCTGAAACAGCACGAAAACCTATCGCCGCGACAATTCACTATGGCGCTTACATTCCGAATAAAGAAAGAGTTGATGTTCAATATCTTTGGTGGTTTCTGAGAAGCGCAGCCTTTCGAGAGATTGTTCAAGATCATATTCCTGGTGGAATCAAAACTGAATTGAAATCCAAAAGATTTCTTGCTGTGCCAATACCCTTGCCGCCTTTGAAAGAACAAAAAAAGATTTTGGCACACATCGAGTTGCTGTCAAAACGGGTCAAGGATGCCAAACGTCTGCGGGAAGATGCGGATAATACAACAGATGCTTTTCTTCGTTCAACACAAGATGCAATATTCTTGGGCTTAGTCAATTTAGGAATATCCGAGTTTAAGGAAAATGCAAATGAGTTGCTCAAACGTACTTTGCGTAAACGACGTGAATATTGGGAAGATGTTATTCGAGCAAAAGGTAAAGACCCAAGTAAGGGAAAATATGAACCACCGCAAGAATTAGCTGCAAATGATTTACCCAAACTACCAGAAAATTGGTGCTGGGTTACTTGGGACATGGTGCTTGCTTTTGAAGATGGCGCATTTCGGAGAGGTCCCTTTGGGAGCACGCTTACAAAATCTATTTTCGTCGAAAGCGGCTATAAGGTTTACGAACAATACTGTCCAATCAATGACGATTGCTCGTTCGGACGGTATTACATAACCCCCCAAATGTTCAAGAAACTGAGGTCGTTTGAAGTAAAAGCTGGCGATTATCTCATCAGTTGTTCGGGAGTCACGTTAGGACGAATCACACGAGTGCCTGAAGGTTCTGAAGAAGGTGTTATTAACCAAGCGTTACTTCGAGTTCGTATTAACGAAGAAATAATCGACTCAACTTACTTCAAGTATTGCTTTCGGGCTCCATTCTTTCAGAAGATGCTTTTTGCAAATTCAACAGGCTCTGCTATTCCCAATCTGAAAGGCGTGAAAGAATTGAAAGCAATTCCTTTGCCGTTACCCCCGCTCGACGAACAGCAGCGAATTGTCGCTTATCTGGATGGGTTGCAGGCGAAGGTCAATGCGTTGCGGGAGTTGCAGTCGCAAAGTCAAGAGGAATTGGATGCTTTGTTGCCGTCCGTGCTGGATGGGGCGTTTAAGGGAGAACTATAGCCCCCTCTGTCCGTTGGACATCTCCCCCAAATACGACGATAGTGCTGTCGAATTTGGGGGAGAACTGGCAAGTGAGATTTTTATGAACACTGAGTATGTTTCCAAAATTTTGATTTCAAGAGCACAAGTCCCTCCCCAATTTCGACGTGCTCTCCGTCGCAATTGGGGAGGTTAGGAGGTGAAGAAATGCCGCGTCCACCCAGAAGCAACTCAAAAACCAGAACCTGTGCCATCGAACTCAGAAAAGAACTCACTCCCGCCGAAGGAAAACTGTGGTCACGGATTCGCAACGACCAGTTGGGTGTAAATTTTCGAAGGCAACATGCCATCGGAAACTTCATCCCCGACTTTGTTTGTATTGAAAAGAAACTCATCATCGAACTGGATGGCAGTCAACACTTGGAGCAGGAAGAGTACGACAAAGAAAGAACCCAATATCTCGAATCGCAAGGCTACAAAGTGATCCGCTTTTGGAATAATGATGTGATGAACAATATCGAGTGAGTTATACTTGCCATCATGAACGCATTGGAGAAACAAGAATGATTCTCGGAAACGAACAGCGGCGTATTGTCGCTTATCTGGATGGGTTGCCCCCTTCGCTCCGCTTCGGGGATCTGCGACAGGCGAAGGTCAATGCGTTGCGGGAGTTGCAGTCGCAAAGTCAAGAGGAATTGGATGCATTACTGCCGTCCGTGTTGGATAGGGCGTTTAAGGGAGAGTTGTGATATGGCAAGAAAAAGAAAACCCCAGACAAACAAGGCTGTTCTTGAAAACTTCGCCCACAAATTAACGTCAAAAGACCCTAAAAGGAAGTTCAAAATAAATCCCAAAGGCGAAATCAGTATGTCCGATGCAATATCGGAACTGATTGAGCCATTCAAGGATGATGCGTCTGATTACGATGGCTTTCGTAATTTGGTCACTTATGGTTGTATTGCCTGGAACGCCGCCAATTTGCCCGTCAAAGAACAGGATGACCTGATCAACAAAATGTTTGCGGCGATTCCACACAACATGGAAGATCGCCTTGAATTACTCGGACTTATCACAGAACTAATGGATAGAAAGAAGAAGATGTTTCCTAATGTTTCAAGAATGGTCGTTGATTTCAAAGTCACGGATCAGGGAAAAAACTTCCATATTCCGGTAGCGTCTACGTTGGAGAAGCAGGAGAGTACAAAGTGAACGATTTGCAGGCGAAGGGCAATACGCTGCGGGAGTTGCAGTCTGCGAGCGGGAACTCTCGGCTGAAGATATTGAGCATTATCGGAAGGTGGTCGTGGCGCTGAAGGAGACAATCCGCTCGATGGGCGAGGTGGATGATGTGATTGAGTCCGCTGGCGGGTGGCCGGTGAAGTAGAGGATCATAGTTACGAAAGGAGTGTTCCATGACTTGGAGATTGTCCCTCGATCCCTACGGTAATGGCGTAATCGGTTCAGACGACTGCGATGGCGGCGGCGTCAAATTGACCGGCTTGCGTGATGTGCGCGAACTGGTAGAGTGCATAGATGTACTCATCCGCGAAGGCGGGCGGCGCAACTTCATCCGCGAAGATGGCGCCCTGGTGGAAGTCTATGCCAGCCAGTCGCGGCCCGGGAAGTATGTCATCGAGCGCCAGGATGGGGCATGGGCGCGCTTGAGTCGCGAAGACCTGCGCGACCTGCGCAACGAACTCCTGCGGCGGGTCAGTGGTCAACAAGGGCAATATCAGGGCGAAGTGGAACGTTTGCAGCCACCAGACCGGGAAGATGCCTTCAACAACTTCACACGCAAGATGAGCCAATTGAACCAGATGAACAACGAACTCACCGAAGGCACGCTGAAGCGTTTGGAAGGCTATGCAGACCTTCTGGCAAAACTTCGTGGTGGCAGGAAGTGAGACTTACCAGGCTTCGAGGGCGCTCGATGAATCTCTGGCGAGATGCGCGGGAGGAGACGATGTCCCTGGCGGAGGAGGCGGGGGGGGCGGAGGCCGAGATTGATGAGAGGGTGAAGAGTCTGTACGGGATATAATCAACGTATGAGCGCCCTATTTCCCGACACCCATCCCAAAATGGAAGCGATGCAGATCGAGATCATTCGCCGTATGCCATCATGGAAGAAAATATCCATTATGGAAGGGTTGAATGAAACCGTCAAAGCGCTGGCAATCAGCGGGATCAAGGAACGACACCCCAACGCAACCCCGCAGGAAATTCAGCGTTTGTTGGCAGAACTGGCGCTTGGCGCGGAACTGGCGCGAAAGGTGTACGGACATGCAAATTGAAACCACTCGAATTACGCTGCTTGTGACGCAAACCCTTGAACGCATTGGAATTATGTACGCCGTGGGCGGCTCGTTTGCCAGTTCCCTGCATGGCGTCATGCGCTCCACGCTGGACGTGGACATTGTGGCAGATATGCGGCTCGAACACATCCCGCCATTGGTTGCCGCCCTCTCCCAAGAGTTTTACGCCGACGATGAAATGATGAAAGATGCCATCGAACGTCACAGCAGTTTCAACCTGATCCATTACGAAACCGCCTTCAAAGTCGATATCTTTATTCGGAAAACGCGTCCCTTCGACCAAATGCAACTGGAGCGGCGCAGAATGTCGGTCATTGTCACCGACCCCGAACAAAGCGTGTACGTGGTCAGCCCCGAAGACATTATTCTGGCAAAACTCGAATGGTATCGCAGCGGCGGCGAAGTCTCCGACCGTCAATGGCGCGACATTCTCGGCGTGCTGAAAACCCGCGCCGGCGGACTCGACTTGGATTATTTACTACAGTGGGCAGGGGAACTCAAGGTCGCAGATTTATGGGAACGCGCCTTGAAGGAATTGGGATGAACGTGAAATTCCTGCGCGAGATCTGGTTGGAGCCTGCCGAGCGCGTTCGCGCCAGCCGCAATCCGCTGGAGAGTCCGCCTGTCCCGAGCGCAGCGGAGGGCCGCCACGCTGACGAATGAGGAGATGAAAGCGCCGAAAGAGTTTCTTGAAAAAAATGGAATTGGCCTGATCCATCACGAGGAAACCAATGAGTAAAAAAGAAAAACGTAAAGTATCGAAAGGCACCGGCAAGCGATATACGTCCACCAAACCCAGGCCGCAGGCCGAACCGGCGCGGAGCGTCCGCCCGCCCGAGCGCACCTATGCGGAAAAAGTCCTGCGCAAGCGCATCCCGGAATTCGCCTTCCGGGGCGAACGCTTCAGGGCGGATTTCGAAAAAGCGATGGAACTCTATTCCGGGCAAAAACCGGGCGTACACGAGCCGCTCTCCCTCGACGAAAATGAACTTCCGGCATTCCAGGAATGGTACTTTTTTGATTACGTCACCCTCTCCGGCAAACGGATCATTGACCTGTTCCTTGAGGAGGTGGGTCCGCGGTTGAACAGCGAACAGCGCGCCATGCTGGAGGATTGGCTGGTCTGGAACCGGGCGCGCCTGCTGGAATTCCAGGAGATCAAACCGGGGATCGGCGTGGTGGTGCAGGACCTGTTGAGCGACGAAGTTTTCGAGGTGAACGATATCTCCGCCTCCCACACCGCCACCCGCTGGACCTTTGGCCTGCTCCGACCGATCCGCACGGCAGGGTGGGTATCGTTCACCGGATCGGCCCTGTTGCTGCCCCCCATGGAAAAAGAAGGCGTCCTGAAGGCGGCGCGGAATCTCTGGAATAAGTACCGGGCAAAAAATCCGAAGGCAGGCATTCCCGATTTCTATCGTGAAAACAGCCTGCTCCTGCTCCAGTTCTGCCGGAAGGCCCACGAAAGGACCTCCAGGCCTCCAATCGCGCTCTCGGCTGAGGGGCATGCGCTGGTCCTCGCCCACGCCAGATACCGATTGTGTGGCGACTCGCGCCAGGTCGAAGCCATGCTGGATGACACCAAGGAATTCATCTGCACCGGCGACTCCGAAGAACATCGCGGGGCGCTGCACTATTACTGGATCCTGCGCGGGCGGTCCCATGTTCCGCAGGCAAAAGGAAAACCGGAGGAATACGCTGTCCTCTTGAGAACGGAATGGACAGAAGGCCCAGGTCGTCCCAGTTTCCTTAACCTGGGCGACCTGATCCTGGCAAAGGAATGGCTGGAACTGGAGTGTCTCTCACGCGAACGTCTGAAGGTCGGCAAAGCCCTGCTCGAAAGCACGCTGGGTGGGCTGATCTCGCATCAGGGCGACCGGTACGAAGATATGGAATCAGCCCTGGACGCGAACGATCCCAAGCCTGCCCGGAACCGGACGAAGATTTCCAGCAAGGATGCCAGGGCTTTTGAAGAACTCGAAGAAGGGATGCTCCACCGCCTGACCAGGGACTGGCTCGACCAGCCGTTCATCGCCGGGAAACTCACTCCCCGCCAGGCAGTGAGAACTCCCGAAGGGCGCAGGAAAGTGATCGAGATCCTCAAGCAGATCGAATATAACAACGAACTTCGTCTCCAGAGTGGCGAAGGACCAACGATGGATGCAGATTACATCCGCACGGAACTTGGCCTGGGTCAGTAGGGAACCGGCCATGGTAAAAAAAACCTTCCCATCGCGTTTCGGCAAACTACCACCGCTCTATCGTTTCATCCTGAACCCCCATAAAGAGTTGCGCTGTTCAACCTGCCCGGATTGCGCCGGGAAGACATTGGTGCGCAAAGTTCCGTTGGTGGTGGCTGTTCTACCAGAGCAGATCGCCACCATTAATAAACACTGCCGCTATTGCCCCAGGTGCGACATCCTCATCGTCCACAAGGACGAACTGGAACGCATGCTGGTCATCGCCTTCGAAAAGCGCGCCCCAAAAGTCATTGGCAACGAATACCTTGTGATAGGCGTCCTAGAACCGACCGCATGGCGCAGGCGCGAGAAGGACAGTTTATTGGTTGCCAGTTTACCTGAGTATGTCCATGATATTAAAGAATACCTGGAATTAGAATTCATCCCGGCTCATTGGGGACCGGCCTCACCCGCCGCCCCGCCTCCTCGCTGAATTACTTTACCTACGTGTGGGCGCTCCGCGACAGGCGAAGGTCAATGCGTTGCTTGCCCCAGTTCTTTTGGGGCGGGAGTTGCAGTCCGCGGGCGGGGAGGAATTGTCCGCTTTGATGCCGTCCGTGCTGGCTAGGGCTTTCAAAGGTGAATTGTGATGAAAAACTGTCCACGAATAAAATCTTTCACGAATACTCGAATAGCGGGCGGCGCGTTCGTGCATTCGTGGTCCATTCGTGGATGGCTTTTGGGCGCGAAGGTCAACGCGCTGCGGGAGTTGCAGTCCGCGGGCGGGGAGGAGTTGTCCCTGCGGGATGCTTCGCGATCCGTGTTGGAGCCGTCCGTGTTGGATAGGGCGTTCAAGGGTGAATTATGAAAAAAGCCCCCTCCGCCTTCGGCGCCTCCCCCAAATACGACAATGAAAATGTTGTATGCGGATTCAGTCTACCCCTTGTCGGATTTGAGGGAGAACTGGTGATTGAGCTTATTTATGAACACTGGGAGTGTTTCTAAAATTTTGATTTCAAGAGCACAAGTCCCTCCCCAATTTCGACGTGCTCTCCGTCGCAATTGGGGAGGTTAGGAGGGGAAGAAATGCCGCGCCCGTCCAGAAGCGACCCGAAAACCAGAACCCGCGCCATCGAACTCAGAAAAGAACTCACTCCCGCCGAAGGAAAACTGTGGTCACGGATTCGCAACGACCAGTTGGGTGTAAATTTTCGAAGGCAACATGCCATTGGAATTTATATCCCCGATTTCGTCTGTATCCACAAGAAACTCATCATTGAACTGGACGGAAGTCAGCATTTGGAGCAGGAAGAATACGATAAAGAGAGAACAAAATATCTGGAGACGCAAGGCTATAGAGTGATCCGCTATTGGAATAATGATGTGATGAACAATATCGAGTGAGTTATACTTGCCATCATGAACGCATTGGAGAAACAAGAATGATTCTCGGAAACGAACAGCGGCGCATTGTCGCCTATCTGGATGGGTTGTACCCTGGCGGGCATCTTCGACAGGCGAAGGTCGATGCGTTCCCGCTCGCTGCGCTCGGGGACGATGTGCGGGAGTTGCAGTCCCCAAAGGGGATGCTATCCGCGGGCGGGGAGGAGTTGTCCCTGCGGGATGCTGTGCAATCCGCGATGATGTCATTGCGACCCCTGCCTCCCCGGCAGGATCAGGTGAGCGTTCGCCGCGACGGGGCAATCCCCCGTTCGAAGAGATTGCTTCGCCATTATCCGCAATGACCAACAGACAGCGGGCGGCCTTCGAAAGCCGCCGCCATGTAATCGACAGGAGGTCTCCATGAAAACCCGGCTCTTCCTTGCCATCTTCGTCCTTCTCTCGACCTTGCCTGCCTGCGTCCCGGCCTCCGGCGACCTGGCGTTGGAATGCGCCGCGCCGCACGCCGCCCTGGCCAACCTGCGGGCAATGTATCCCTTCCCCGACCATTTCGACGATGCAGAAAACCCGGTCAAACAGGGCGGTGAGTTCGATGTGATGCAATACTTCGACATCTTCACCCATCTTTCCATGCGCCAGGGTTACGTGCTCGACTATGTCTACGTCTTCGACGGCATGGGCGGTTACCCGCTGCTCTATGTTCGTCCGGCGGGCCAGGCGCCATACGCCAGCCAGCGGGAATTGTACGAGTCCCAAGCCGCGACGGAGGCCTACATGGATTATGTCGAGACCGACGACAGTCCCGCCGGCTATCTCGAATATATCCTGCTGGCCGGCGTCGCCTCTAAGTTCTATCTCTGGTGGCATGCCAACTACAACGACGCTTCGATCCTCTGCGGCAGGCAGGAAGTGCACGCGATCCTCTCCGGCCTGGGGGAGTTCGGCAGCCCGATGCCGCTCTCCTCGCGCCTGCGCGCCTACCTGCTCCGGGATGTCGCCCCGCAGGTCGTGATCGCGGAGGAGACGGTCGAGGTGCGGGTGGTCATCTTCACCCAGTGGGGCGGCTTCTACCGCCAGGTATTCACCATCCAGCGCGCCCTGCCGCACAACATTCTCGACTTCACCGAAGAGAACCTGGCGCCCTACGACTGCGGCATCATGTTCTAGTTTGACAGAAGCCCATCCCTCGGCTACACTTGCCCAATCTTTTCCGAAGGAGTCTGGCAATGGACATCCATGCTGTCGATGATTCTGTCACCCGCCGGATCCAGGCCATGGTGCAGCGTGTGCAGGGATTGAAGGAACACGACCTGTATTTCTACAACCAGCCGGTGAGCGAGATCCGCGGCGGGGCCAAGGTCATCGTGCGGGGACGTGAGATGGGGATGTACGCCTCGTACAGTTACCTGGGCCTGATCGGCCACCCGCGCATCAATGCCGCCGCCAAATCTGCCGTGGACAAATACGGCACCGGCACCAACGGCGTCCGCACCCTGGCGGGTTCGCTCTCCATCCACACCGAACTGGAAGAAACGATCGCCGCCTTCAAAGGCGCAGAAGCCGCCATCACCTACACCTCCGGCTATTCCACCAACCTGACCGTCATCTCGACCCTGATGGGGCGCGGCGACTGGGTCATTTCGGATAAACTCAACCACGCCTCCATCGTGGACGGCTGCCTGATGTCGGGCGCCGAGTTCCGCCGCTTCAAACACAACGACATGGAAGAACTGGAAAAACGCCTCCAGCAGGCCCCGTCGGACGTGGCGAAACTGGTGGTGGCGGACGCTGTCTTCAGCATGGACGGGGATGTGATCGACTTCCCGAAGATCGTCGAACTGTGCCGCAGATACAACGCCTGGCTGATGATGGACGAGGCGCACTCGGTGGGCGTGCTCGGCAAGACCGGGCGCGGCATCGAGGAGCATTTCAGCATGGAAGGCAGCGTGGACATCAAGATGGGCACGCTCTCCAAGACCATCCCTTCCGTGGGCGGTTATGTGGCCGGGAAGAAGGAACTGATCACCTACCTGCGCCACGCCAGCCGGGCCTACATCTTCTCGGCCGCCCTGCCCCCGGCGCAGGCGGCGGCTGCCAATGAATCCTTCAAAGTCATCATCGATGAACCCTGGCGCATCGCGAAACTCCAGGAGAACACCGACCTCTTCATCAACGGCCTGAAAGCCGCCGGTTTCGATACCATGCTCACCACCACCGCCATCGTCCCGGTCTTGTGCGGCTCGGACGATAGCGCCTTTGCCCTCACCCGCACCGCCCAGCACAACGATGTCTTCGTCCTGCCGGTCGTCTCCCCGGCCGTCCCGGAGGGACTGGCGCGCCTGCGCGCCACCATCACCGCCGCCCATGAGCCGGACGAGATCCGGCGCGCCATGGGCGTGATCGAAAAAGCGGGGAAGGAAATCGGGATCATCCAGTAAGCGCAGGGGCGGGGCGTCCCGCCCTTGTCAATTCCATGCCGTCCCTCACCCTCAAACCCGGACGCGAAAAATCCATCCTGCGCCGCCACCCGTGGATCTTCTCCGGCGCGGTCGCAGGGGTGGATGGCGACCCCGCGCCCGGAGCGACCGTGGACCTGCTTTCCTCGAAAGGCGACTTCCTGGCCCGCGCCGCCTTCAGTCCGAGTTCCCAGATCAGGGCGCGCGCCTGGACCTTCGACCCGGCCGAGCCGGTGGAGGCTGGTTTCTTCCGCCGCCGCATCCGGACTGCCATCGCTGCTCGCTCTCCTTTCCTTTCGGGAGAGGGGCCGGGGGTGAGGTCCGACGCCCTGCGCCTCATCCACGCCGAATCCGACGGCCTGCCGGGCTTGATCGTCGACCGTTACGGCGAAGCGCTTGTGCTCCAATTCCTGACCGCCGGCTCCGAATTCTGGAAAGAGACCCTCGCTGACCTCCTGCTCGAAGAGACCGGCCTGACAACGATCTACGAACGCTCCGATGCCGACGTGCGCGAACTGGAGGGGTTCCAGCCCAGGTGCGGCCTCCTGCGCGGTCACATTAGCCCATCCCCATTCGCCATCACCGAAAATAACCTGAGATTCAACGTCGATATTGCCACAGGCCACAAGACCGGCTTCTACCTCGACCAGCGTGGGAACCGGCAGAGAGTGCGTGAATTCGCCGCCGGCCGCGACGTGCTGGACTGTTTCTGCTACACCGGAGGGTTCACGGTCAATGCGTTGTTTGGTGGGGCCAAATCTGTCCTTTCGGTCGACTCTTCCGCAGAGGCGCTGGCTTTATGCCGGGAGAATGTTGCGCTCAACGATCTCCCCGCTGAAAATCACACCACGCTCGAAGGCGATGTCTTCCATCTCCTGCGTAAATTCCGTGACGGGGCGCGTTCCTTCGACCTGGTCGTGCTCGACCCGCCCAAGTTCGCCCCGACCGCCGCCCAGGTTGAAAAAGCGGCGCGCGGCTACAAGGACATCAACCTGCTGGCCTTCAAACTGCTGCGCCCGGGCGGACTGCTTGCCACCTTCTCGTGTTCCGGCGGCGTGGATGCGGCTCTCTTCCAGAAGATCGTCGCCTCGGCCGCCCTCGACGCCGGGGTGGAGGCCCGCATCCTGGAACGCCTGTCCCAGGCGCCCGACCACCCGGTGGCGTTGAGTTTCCCGGAAGGCGAGTACCTCAAGGGACTGGTCTGCCAGAAGGCCGGGTAGGTCCGGAATTGAAAACAATAACCCACTCCAGCCGGGGTGGGTTATTTTTTTGGTTTGGAAGCGTGTTCAGCGTCCCGGGTCGGGTTCGGCTTCCACTTTCACCAACACCGCCCGTACCGCCACCCGGTACGTGTAACTATCTTTGGCCTCATTGTAATCCTGGCAGGTGATGAGCGTCAGCCAGGGATAGGCTTCGGCGCGCATCACCGAAGTGTCGCCGGGCAGCGCCCGCCGCACCTGCCGCACTTCATATGTGTATTGCCCCCCGTCCATGTGGACGACGACCCTGTCCCCCCAGCGCAGGGTATGCAGGTTGACGAACGGGCCGGGCTGGCCGCTCGGCAGGTAGACATGCGCCGTGATGGCCGAATTGCCGGCATGGGTCGGGTAGGCGCTGCCTTCCAGGTAACCGGCCTGGCCCGCGAGCCAGGTCAGGTCCCAGCCGTCGGGCGCGGCCGGGATGCCCATGATCTTCGTCCGCACGCCCAGGGCCGGGATCTCCAGCCACAGGTCGTCCATATCCTGGTATTGCCTTCCTTGCGGCTGTTCCGGTATGGCCGTCCGGCGGCCGGGGGCAAAGCCGGTATCCGGCAGCGCCAGGGCGGTGATCTGGATGGATGACGCCTCGGTATAAATATTGACCGGGCTAAGCGGGTCGTAGTAGCGCTCGGTCGAGAGCGGGTTGTGGTCCGATTGCGGATTGTTCACCTCGCCCGGCAGGCTGCTCCAGGCGACGCTGGCAGTATTGGTCACCGACTTGCCCGGCTGCAGGTTGCGCAGGACCGCCTGGAAAGAGATGACTGTCTCGCTGTCGTCATCCAGGAAGGCATCCCAGACCACCCGCAGTTGCGGGTCCAGCGAATCGTCCAGCAGGGTCGGCGCCTGCCCGCTGACGTATTGCAGCGAACCGCCGACATATTCCAATTCATACGGCAGGGTATCCAACAGAATGACATCGAAGGCATCGGCGCTGCTGTCCGGCGAGTGCCTGATGGTCAGGAAGAAAGTGATCGGCGTGCCATTGGCGGCCGAGGTGACCGAAGCGGTTTTATCCAGCCACAGGTCCGGTTCGCCGATGGTCACTGCGGGGGTCGTCTTGCGGGGCAGTTCACCGGTCGACCAGGCCCACTCTACGCTGTTCGCCAGGGACAGGCCAGCCAGGTTTTCAGCATTGTCAAGCGCCACCGCCCGGTAGAGGATGGTGATTGTGCGGTCTTCCACCTCGTCGCCAAAAACGTCTCCCAGGTCGAAGGTCACGCTCCGGCCGGCATTGGCCGGGTCGGCGCTGCCGGACGGTTCGGCTCCTACAAGGGGAGAATCGGGGTCCGGGTCGGGGTCGGGAGTGGCATCGCAGGCTTCGTCGAAACCGCCGGTGACGCTGGTAATCACGCCGGGATCGGTCGTGATGCTGATGCAATCCACGAAAGCCAGCCCGCGTTCCAGCAGGTCGGTGACGGTGACCGCGTCGGTCCAACCGGGCGGGATGGTGAGCACGACCTGGTAGGAAAGGATCTCGCCAATCGCGACCCGGGGTGTGACCGTGTTATCCAGGTTGGTAGCAACTAGGGTCTTGACGGCGTTCTTGCGCGCCTCCAGGACTGCGCTGGCGGAATCGGCGTAATCGTCTACCCCGCCGGAACCATCCCGTTCACCGGCATCCTCACCGGCCAGGGAGGTCCAGGTCATATCGGCTGTGTTGATGAAGCCGTCTCCCAGTTCCACCCCGCTGCCGACAGTGGCATCGAATGTGACCGTGGCTATGCAACCCAGCGGCAGCGTCCCGATCCGGATGTCGAGCGAATTGCCGGTCGAGTGGCTGCTATCCACGCCGCCGGCGCAGTTGCCGGGGCTGGCGACCTGGATGCTGGCCAGGTCGAGCGGCAGCAGTTCGGGGACCAGGTCGAGCAGTCGTACGTCCATCGCCGCCGCCATGCTGGTGGGCAGGTGGGTGACGACCAGGGCGAATGTGACCACCTGGCCGATGCCCGGGTAGCGGTCGGAAACATCCTTGCCGATGTCCAGTTCCGCCTCGTCGATGTAGACCGGCAGCGGGCTGGAAGCGTTGATGAGGCTCCCGCCAACCCAGACTTCGAAGGAATTGTCCCGCTGGTCGAGGTTCTGGTTGCCGGCCTCGTTGAGCAGGAGGGCGTTGAATTCCAGGACGACGAATTCCTCGTCACCGTCGCTGTCGCTGTTGACCAGGTCGCCCAGGTCGAAGTAGGGATCGACGCCGCTGGCGAAGGCGCAGGGCGGCGCGGCGCAGGTGATGGCGAAGGCGGGCAGGGCGAAGGTGGGCGTGACCGCATGGGTATTGCCGCTCATGATCAGTCCCGCGCCGGAGAGGGTCGAGGAACTGATGCAGGCCGCCCCGTTATTGCAGACCAGCGCCACGCGGGCGGAGTTGTCGTCCAGGAAGAGCAGGCCGCCGGGCAACAGGTCGCGCATCTGGAAGGCGGCCGAGCTGCCTTCCGGCAGGCCGATGGCCAGGTGGTAGCGGACACGTTCGCCGATGACCAGGTGGTCGCCGGTGGTATGCGCGGCGCTGGTGCTGGCGATGGTCTTGCCGGGGGCCACGTTGTTGACCTGGAACGGGACACCGCCTTCGGCGGCATAGTTGTTCAAGCCGCCGCCCACGCCGTTGGCGCCGGTGCGCTCATCGGAGGCCGTGTTATGGACCGTGCGGTCACTGACCGCCCCGTCCATGCTGGTCCACCGGACTGTGCCCGTGTTGGTGATGGCCTGGAGCGGCGCTGCGCTCAGGGCCACCGTCCCTTCAACGGTAAGGGTGATGTCGCCCGCGCCGTGCGGGAAGTCGAAATTGGCTGTCGTTTGCAAGGTCCAGGCGTTGGGAGCGGCGCATGCCGGTTCATCATCGCAGATGATCTCGAAGTCGCCCAAACCCAGGCCGTTGCCGCTGACGCCGGTCAGGAGGGGATCGACGATCAAGGACGCCCCGCCGGAGGAGGGGAAGGGATCGGTAAAGGTGACCTCGTAGGCATTGGCGCCGCTGCCAGCGGCGTGGCGCAGGGTGATTGTATAGCGGACGGTATCCCCGGCGTCGTAGTCGCCGTCCACGCTCTTGGTCACGTTATAGACCGACTTGAGCGTTTCCAGCAAGGGTTCGATGACGGTCACGCGCGGGGCGGCCACCGGGCCGGTCTCCCTGCGTACGGTGGCGCCGGTCTCGTCCAGGGAATCCCATGAGGTGCGCACCGAGTTGTCCAAACGGGTGGGGGTTTCGCCCTGGTTGCCGCTGACGTTCAATGTAACCGCCCGGTAGGTCAGGATGATGGTCTCCTGCTGGCTGTCGTCATTGTTCGAATTGGTCACATCGCCCAGGTTGAAGGTGATGCGGTTGCCGGTCCCGCCGCCAGCCCCGCCGATGGTGACATTAGCCGGGTTCTGGCCGGCGCCGATGGCTTGCTCGATGGCGATTGCGGCGGAGGAGGTTATGCTCACCATTTCGTAGAAAGCCAGGCCGGCATCCATCGTATCCACGATCAGGACATTGTCCATCCGGCCTTCCGGGACCCTCAACGTCATCCGGTAGGTGACCAGTTCGCCGATTACGACCTCGGTGTTGCCGTTGGTCGCATCCACCAGTTCGGTGCTGTCCAGTTCCTTGGTCATGGACGGGCTGCCGATGACGCTGTTCGCGCTGTCTTCCTCCGGTTCGGGCAGGTAATTCGGCCCGCCCTCGCTGCCGGAGTAGTTGGTCAGTTCCACATTATTCAATACCTTCGCCAAAAACAGGTAGATAAAGTAGGGCAAATCGAGTAAAGTTGTGTCTCTCACAACCCAAAATTACTCGAGATGCCCATGACAGAGATTTTAGCGCTTTTACAAAACATTGCGCCAC
>VGNO01000037.1 GCA_016865985.1 Chloroflexota bacterium
GGGCGGCGTGCGGCTGATGGTGGGCGGGAACCAGATTATGGTGGGGGTCTCCGTGGCGGGCGGGAGCGGGGCGCCGGTCGGGGTGGGGACGGGGGCCAGCCCGGCGCAGGCGGCCAGGAGGAGCACGGCCAGCAGGCTGGCGGGTGGCAGGGGGCGGGGCAGGAGGCGTTCCCGGGCGGGAATCATGAGTTTAATCGTCCAACAGGATGGCAAAAGGCCGGGCATAACCCAGGCCGGGTGTTGTACAATAAACGTACCTCTCTCATTCTAGCATAAAGGAGAAGTCCATGAGCCAAAAAACTGTCCTGGTGACCGGCGCCTGCGGGGAGATCGGTCAGGCGCTGGTGCAGGGATTGTCGCAGCAGGGTTATCGCATCGTCACCACCGACCTGATGCCGCTGCCGGAAGCGATCGCGGGATGTTCATCCGAGCACGTGCAGGGCGACCTGGTCTACCGGGTCAAGCAATTCTATGACTATGATTTCGATGTCATCTTCCATCTGGCGGCCTCGCTTTCATCGAAAGCCGAAGTTGCCACCGAGGAGGCGCACCGCATCAACGTGGAAGGCACGATGCAATTGCTGATGCTGGCTGCTTTTAAATCCGAGCGGCGCGGTCGGGCGGTGAAATTCCTGTTCCCCAGTTCCATCGCCGCCTACGGCTTTGCCAGCCTGGATGAGAAGCGCCGCGCCGGGCGCGTGAAGGAGGACGATTACAACACGCCGCACACGATGTATGGCTGCAACAAACTTTACTGCGAGAAACTGGGCCTGTATTACAGCCGCTATTTCGGCCAGCGCCACCTGGACCCGCACCCGCCGGTGATGTGCGATTTCCGCTCCATCCGTTTCCCCGGCCTGATCAGCGCTTTCACCCTGCCAAGCGGCGGGACAAGCGACTATGGCCCGGAAATGCTGCACCATGCCGCCCAGGGCAGGCCATACGCCTGTTTCGTGCGCGAGGACACCCGCATCTCTTTCATGGCGATGCCTGATGCGATCAAGTCCATCCTGGCGCTGGTGGACGCGCGGCGCGAGCGCCTAAGCCGCACCGTCTACAACATCGACGCCTTCAGCTTGACGGCGGGCGAGTTCCGCCAGCGGGCGTTGAAAGCCTTCCCCGGCGCGCAGGTGACCTTCGACCCTAAACCGCGCCGCCAGGGGATCGTGGATTCCTGGCCGGAAGATATCGACGATGCCGCCGCCCGCCGCGACTGGGGCTGGGAACCCGATTACGATATGGATAGATTCTTCGATGAGTATTTCCTGCCGGAGATTCGCAAGAGATATAAGACCCCCAAATAGAATGACGAAGGAATAGAGGAAAAAACAAAAAGCGAAAAACAAAAGAGGCTGCTGGGAGGCAGTCTCTTAGCCTGTAGCTAGCCAGGCTGGTTTATTTCTTGGTGGTTGTTGATAAACTTAAATATTTTGCCCCAATCAATCTCGTAATTTGCATTGAGGAATCGAGATGCAAACTCACTAAAGAGAAGGTTCTCTTGAATCCCTATTTCTTCGCTCAGCTCTTCACTTGAACGCTTAAAGTCGAGGCGGTATCTAAACAAGGCTACGTTAGCATAGCGAGGAAATATTTTTTCGTCTATCTTGAAAAACCACTCATGCAGCAGGCGCCTAATTAATTCGCTAACTGAGTACTCAGACTCAAATTTCAAGAGATAAGATCCATCTAAAAGTATTTCAGAAAGCGTAACTTTTTTCAGAGCCGCTATTCGCTCGGTTTCAAGCTGTCGACGTCTTGGCGAAAATTCTCTTAAATATGGCATATCTTCATCTCCAAAATCAAAACTTATCGCCAAAAGATATTTTCTCTGTGCCATTGAATTGCTGCGGGGTGCGGATAAATATCATGTTCCCTGGGCAAAGAAATCAGAAGGTTCTCTTTTGATAATTGCCTCATCAAGTCATAATTTCCCAACTTTCCAAAGTCGGCAGGTAAGTCTTTGGTTTTTCTTGAAACAAGGACCTTATAATTGTCTTCTATAGTAAACCAGCCAACATCAAATGCCCAATGATGCAGATGACATAAGGCTAAGCCATTCAGAATATCGTCCTTTCCATTCGCACTGTGAGGGACAATGTGCGCGGCTTCTACTTCCCATAGCAAAGCATTTGGAGAGTAGATTTTTAGTCCGCAAACGGCACATTTGAAGTTGTACGCTTCTCTGACTGCCTGTTTGAATGCTCGACTACGAAGTCTAGTTTTCTGGGTGGTATTGACAGTCCTTTTATTCTCGAAAGGACTGTAGTGTTCCGGTCTTTCTTGTTTCCTCATTCTGCTTACAATTTTTTGAACCTCAAAAGATCGTATCGGTAAAACTTCTTTTTGTTCTATCGGAACCCCCATAATTTCAAGTGCTTGGTTATAACCATTTTCTGTAAGCATCCACTCTCTTTTATTTGTCAGCACTATTGTTTGTGTAGGGCGGGATAACAACTTTTCTTTTGCTAAAGAGTCGGCAGCGCGAAATAACAAACGATGCCAAAGATTAGACTTCTTCACTCTGTTCTCTTTTGTATAAATAGTTTCAAGGTTCGCTGCTCGTTGTTTCTCATTCAATCCAAATTCATCTGCCAGTTCATCAACGATCTTTTCGCCAGCACCGAACTCCTTTATGACCCCATGATTGTTAACTAACATTTTCAGCAGTGCTCGCTCCACATCTTTTTGAATCGGCATTTTTAGTTCTTCGAGCATTTTTCTTTCATAACTCGTGGACATTTTTCCTCCAACGACCACCAATTTTCTCCTCCGAATACTAATCAAATCTCCAAGACCTGCTTCCTCTCCGGCCCGACACTTACCAATTTTACTGGCACGCCTGCTAGTTTGGCAATCTGTTCGATGTAGTGCTTCGCCGCTTTTGGCAAATCCTTCCACCGCCGCACACCGGAGACATCCTCCTCCCAGCCAGGCAATTCTTCGTATACCGGCTCATAGGGAGCCAAGTCTGCCGGGCCAAAGGGCAAGTCGATGAAATGTTTTTTGTCACGCCGATAAGCAGTGCAAATGCGCAGGCTTTCCAGCCCGGAGAGGATATCCAGTTTCGTGATCACCAATTCGCTCAGCCCGTTGATGCGGGCGGAATAACGCAGCAGGACGCCGTCCAGCCAGCCAACGCGGCGCGGGCGGCCGGTGGTGGCGCCGTATTCGTCCCAGGGATTGGAGCCGCTGCCGCGCAGGCGCAGCGCCAGGTCGCCGCCGAGTTCGGTCGGGAACGGCCCCGAACCGACCCGCGTCTGGAAAGCCTTGACCACGCCGGTCACGCGCGCCTGGCGGGCGGCATCCAGGCCGAGGCCGAGGCCGGTCAATGCCCCGGGCGCCACCGTGTTGGAAGAAGTCACAAACGGATAGGTGCCGAAGTCGATGTCGAGCAGGCTGCCCTGCGCCCCTTCGGCCAGGATGGTTTTCCCGGCCTTGAGCGCCCCATCCAGTTCGACGGAAATGTCAGCAATGTGGTCTTTCAGGAATTCACTGTATTTCCGGTATTCGTCGCAGACCGGCCCGGGATCCAGGATGGGCGCGTCGAGCATGGCAAGCGTGCGGTTGGCATCCTCGATATGATCAGCGATACGCTCGCGAAAATCGCCGGCCAGCATGTCCCCCATGCGCAGCCCGCGCCGGGCGGATTTGTCGGTATAGGCCGGGCCGATGCCGCGCCCGGTGGTGCCGATATTGCCCTTGCCGCGCGCCGCTTCCTGCGCTTTATCGAGCGCCTGGTGGGCGGGGGTGATGAGGTGGGCGGCGTGGGAGATGCGCAGGCGCTGCGGGCTGACCGGGACTCCCGCCGCCATGAGCGAATCCATTTCCTCCAGCAGCGTGCGCGGGTTGACGACCATCCCGTTGCCCATCACCGCCGTGACGTGTGGGTGGATGATGCCGGACGGGATGAGATGCAGTTTGAAGATGCGCTCGCCGACCGTGACGGTATGGCCGGCGTTATCCCCGCCGTTGAAACGGGCGGTTACCTGGGCGCGCGCCGCGTAGTGGTCCACGATGCGGCCCTTGCCTTCATCGCCCCATTGGGCGCCGATGATGATGTGCAGGGTCATGGTTCACCTCGGGGAGGATTATATCAAGAGCAACCGGGAAGGTGTGGTTTTCGACCGATGCAACCTGTGGACTGAATTTTCATCTATCATTAAGCGCTTCCTGCTATAATCCGTCCGAATTTATCCAAAGGAGAGAGGCACATGGCATATCAGCATATCAAGGTCCCGGCTGGCGGGGCGAAGATCACCATCCGGGATGGCAGGCTGCAGGTCCCCGACAACCCGATCCTCCCCTTCGTGGAAGGGGATGGCACCGGGCGAGATATCTGGCGGGCATCCGTCCGCGTCTTCGATGCCGCCATCCGGAAAGCCTACGGCGGCAAGCGCAAAGTGCACTGGATGGAAGTATTTGCCGGCGAGAAATCGTTCAAGATGTTCAAAACCTGGCTGCCCGACGAGACCGTGGAAGCCTTCAAGGAATTCCTGGTGGGCATCAAGGGCCCGCTGACCACGCCCATCGGCGGCGGCATCCGCTCGTTGAATGTGGCGCTGCGCAAACTGCTCGACCTCTACGTCTGCCTGCGCCCGGTGCGTTACTACAACGGCGTCCCTTCTCCCGTCAAACACCCCGAGTACGTGGACATGGTCATCTTCCGCGAGAACACCGAGGACATTTACACCGGCATCGAGTTCGCCAATGGCACGGAAGAGAACGCCAAATTCAAGAAGCTGTTCGAGGAAGCCTTCCCCAGGGAATACACCAAGATGCGTTTCCCGGATACAGCCGGAATCGGCATCAAGCCTGTTTCGGTCGAGGGAACCGAGCGGCTGGTGCGCGCCGCCATTACCTGGGCGCTGGAGAACCAGCGCAAGAGCATCAACCTGGTGCACAAGGGCAACATCATGAAGTTCACCGAAGGGGCCTTCAAGGACTGGGGCTATGCCCTGGCGAAGCGCGAGTTCCGCGGCCAGGTGGTCACCGAGCGCGAGACCTGGATCCTGGGCAACAAAGAATCCAAGCCTGCCCTGACGGTCGAGGAAAATGCCCGCATGATCGACCCCGGCTTCGACATGATGTCGCCTGACCAGCAGGACGACATCCAGCGCGAGATCGAAGAAGCGTTGAAACTGTGGGATACGCACGGCGGCGGCAAGTGGAAGTCCAAACTGCTCATCAAGGACTCGATTGCCGACGTGACCCTGCAGTTCGTCCTCATCCGCCCGCGCGACTATGACGTGATTGCCACCCTGAACCTGAACGGCGACTACCTGTCTGATGCGCTGGCGGCGCAGGTGGGCGGGATCGGCATCGCGCCGGGCGCCAACATCAACTATGTCACCGGCCATGCCATCTTCGAGGCCACCCACGGCACCGCCCCCAAGTACGCCGACCTGGACAAGGTCAACCCGGGCTCGGTCATCCTCTCCGGTGAGATGATGCTGCGCTACCTGGGCTGGCACGAGGCCGCCGACCTGATCGTCAAGGGCATGGAAGGGGCCATTGCCGCCAGGACCGTCACCTACGACTTCGCCCGGTTGATGGAAGGGGCGACCGAGGTCAAGTGCTCGGAGTTCGGGGATGCGATCATCAAGTGGATGATGTAAAGGATCAAATACAAAGGACCCACAGTTTTTATCATATGTATCCCCGTTGACAGATAGTAAGACAGACACCTGGTTTCATGGGGTGTCTGTTTTGTTATCCATGCATCCTTTCAGGCGACCAGAGTGTTTGTAGATTCGGATTCTACTGTTTTTAACGGGAAAACCTTTTCAAACACAAAGGACACGAAGGTAACGAAGGAAGAACACCCGTAAGAATAACCGCCTTTTCTCCTTGTGTACTTTGTGCCCTTCGTGTATAGGCTCTTTCCCTTTAATTACGGGAGAGCCTAGATTCGATGTTTCTTTCTACTTTTTCTGATTACCTCCACTCATCAACAAGAAGGCAAGTGGACCGATTATGGGAAGAATTAAAACCGCCAGAACCCATACAGCCTTTGCTGTCTCATCCAGGCCGCGCTTGCTTAGGCGGAGTAGCGCGATCAACATAGGGGTAATCCATATAAGTAATATGGCTATGATAAACAAGAGGCGATAAGAATTTTCCATACATCGGCTCCGTTCTTTTTAGCGGCAGGAATAACCTGAACTTGTGATAGTCAGTGAAATGGAATAATATGTTTGGAATACGATGGGAGGTATACCACTGGTTAGTAATCCTCCTGAAGATACATCGGCTCTCCCATATCTTGAAACATATACCCCCCAACCAAGAGGTGGATATGAGAGCGCCTGTTTTTATCACGGCGTACAGCCGATCAAACGATTACAAGGAGTGGTCAAGGGTATCAGGGTATTGGCTGGCAATCCTGTTCAGGAACCAATACTGCTCCAAGCGCTGTGAAATCCTGCAACGGGCCAAACAAAAGAGATGCGCTTGGGGCACAGGATCTCTGGTCGTAGCATCAATGGGTTATCTGGATTTCAAATACCCAGGGTCCCTTGATGATCTCATCATGCAGAGCATCCCTGATCGTTTCAACCACTTCGATCTCAAGCATGGATTCGGGCATCTGCAATATATCGAAGTCAAAATAACCAGATCCATTTTCACACTTTATCACAATCCCTGTCTGGGCGGCATCCAGCCTTTCCTGCACCTTCTCGCAATCGGGCTGTTCGGGTACCGTGATTGCCAGCGCATTTATAGAAATTATGATGGTTGGGCTGCTGATCCTTGAATCGAGAGGAATAACTAGGTAATCACATCGTTGGTCTTTCTCACCCTCTTCGGAAAAACGTCTCTCCTTCATTGCAATATTGTAATCTGTGTATTCCTGCTCCCCGACCGCAAGTGTGATGCCTTCGATTAGCCAATCCGCATCGCTGGGTAACGGGTAACAAACAATTCCGGTGATGGCTGATTTACCCAGACGCACATCGTTTAGTTCTATATAGGTGTCACTCACTTCCTCGGTTTGGTTCGAGAGAATGAGTACTGCGGCTTTGTCTGGTGTATAGATCGAGATGCCATCACCTTCGGGAATCTCGTATTTTGCTGCCTGTGTATTCATGTTACCAAGCCCGGCTGCAAGAAGAACCAGGAACAGGATTGTGATAATGCTACTGACGAGCACTTTTTTTCTCATGGAAACCTCCTGAATTTATCCCTCACGGAACACATGGCGAGTACCACAAACAGTTCAACGGACCCGTGGCACTTGCCCAGCCACAGGCGTTCATTCCCCCTGATGCTGAATAGCGCTGGTTTGTGTAAATCGGACCCCACGTGACACCTGGGCTGGCTGACCAATAATAGTATTTTAGGGTGGCATTAAGGTACCGCTGAACGCCCCCCACATTGGAAGTTCTGGCCCAATAGGTATAACTACCACAATCATATGACCTACGGAGCTGAAGGTATGCATCTCCAAAAGTTCCTGCAGCGACGGTTGTTGCATGTACATCACAACCCATGGCATGGGGATCTGTATTGTTGCACGCCTCTTTCCAACAAATTCCTAGCAGTGGACTTGATAACACAGTATTTGTTGGAGAAATCAATAGGTAAACCAAGGGTTACTACTCAGCCTGTTTGAGCAAAAACCGCCACCTGTGGCGAAAAAGGCTGAAATTGCGCTCGTTTGTCATATGTAGCCATCCCAAATATGGCGATTTTCTGTCAAAACTGCCAAACGACGCCACAGGTTGGGCTTTCAATATTATGGCTGAGTAGTAACAACCAAGGTTGGTAATAGCAGAGCGGTAAGGGAAATAATAAATACACGCAATGGTCGGTGTTTCATTATTGTCCTCCTTGTGATACATCCTTATACTGTGTTGGTTCTACAAGATATCTTGCCCGAAATGCAGCAGTCACGTTTTGCGTAAGTCTCTTATCTTTTCTTCGGAGTGATTACAACCAGAATGGGGATATGAGCAACCAGAATAAACCTAATCCAAAGAAAACGATACCTGCTATCTTCAGAAGGAGCTCTTTAGTCTTAAGAAATACCGCCAACCCTCCCACAATAGAAACGATACATATGAGCATCAACCCTACTGATTTACCCAATAATATCGCAGTCACCAACATGAGAGATAGAGAAAATAATAAAGCAAACAAAGATGTTTTCGAAATTGCTCTCATTTTATTCATGAGTAACCTCCAAAAATATTGTAAAAAATTACCGAAATACTGGCGCTAGGCAAATTCCAAATTTGAGACTAAACGGGTTTACTTAGCATTAGTACCAAGCATATCCATAGAATCCGCCAACTCCATTAACATCCTGTTCAACCGTAGGGTAGGTATGCCAGGCGCAGTTAGGTCCATAATCAATATAACATATATCCCCTTGTGTAAAATGATAGTAATGTCCTTGGTTAACTCCGCCTTGAGTGGTACGCGTATCTCCCTTGAAACTATAACCGGGCGAATAGATATTAACAATTCGTCTGGGATTCAAGGATGTTATTTTGGAGCCGTTATAGCACCAATCTATTTTCCACGCGTAACTCCAAACTTTTGCGCCAATTGCATTATACATGTTTATCCCATGGGTTATGCTCTTACACCCACTGGCAGCGGCAAGACTTGCACGAGAAGAAAGTGTGGGCGAAACAGATGTTATAGTGAACTCTTCCAACAAAAAGACCTGTCCGTCGGGTGCCACAAATCGTTGCCTTTCTCCAGTTGTGTACACTTGACCATTTCCACGATCTGCACCTACTGGATCGACCACAGTGAACACCATGACAAGAGCAATTAACGCCCAAACCCATTTGACCCAAGTAATGTTGTTGAATCTCAAATTTGTTTTCATGGTTCGCTCCTCCTCATTCTCATCTGAAAAACCCTAGTGAGTGAACTCGAGAGTCGTATTTTGAAGTTCCTGCAACGATCTGGTAAGAATATACTCAGTATAGGCATTGTGTTTTCTATAATCAATTACGGAAATCCGTACCTTTTTCCACCCACCAAAGAATTGCTTCGGATCTGCAAGTTACCCCCAATTTCCTGTAAATACTCTTCATATGCTTTTCCACAGTATCGATTGAAATATTCAACGCTGTGGCGATGGTTTTGTTTCCCATCCCCTCTGTGAGCAGGTGCAGTATTTCACGTTCCCGTTGCGATATATTTTCCCACCTGCTTGTGACTTCTTGCCTCCATCGGCTTGCTCTTTCCATTTGTTCTTTATCGAAAAGAATTTCCCCACGCGCCGCGCGCCGAATCGCAGAAATTAACTGTCCTGCCTGTAATTTCTTATCGAGGTATCCTGTAACCCCTGCCTCCATCATATCTGACAGATAAGCATCACGGTCATGCGCGGTTAATACTAGCGTGATCGTATCCGGATAATTTTTCCTTACCCACCTTTCCAATCTGGCAGGAGACAGGTTGGGCATGATCAAATCCAACAACAGGATTTGCGGTCGCAGTTCTGCCACCAATTGTTTGATCTTATTTCCATCCTGCGCTTCACCCACTATTTTGAAATCCGGGGCTTTTTCAAGGATGGAGCGGATCCCGAAGAGTGTAGCAGGATGATCTTCTGCAATGAGGATGGTGATGATTTCGTGCTGTTGTGTTGGCACTTTTCCTCCTTGCTTAGCCACGATGCTCGTAACTTGTCTATACCACAATTCTATACCCCCCCTACGATTCGGTAAAGGTTTCCTCCGAAATCAAGAAGCCAAAAGATCAATGAGTGAGCCAAGCCCGCCAGTTGTGAGAACTGGCGGGCTTTTTGGTTTTACTTTTCCTACGGCGTCGCTGTGGCCGCTGGCATGGTGGAGAGCGCTCCGGCTTCCCCGGCTGTCTCCGGCATCCCGTTCATGATCCAGCGCAGGAAGACATCCACGATATCGGCGCTGAGGGCCTTCTTGGGCGGCATCACGCCGATCATCTCCTCGCCCGTCTCCGGGTCGGGGATGGTTTGTTCCTGGATGGTCAGCAGCAGGAAACTCTGCGGGTCTCCGGCGATGATATTCTGGTCAGCATGGTCGCCGCTGGTCAGGACCTCTTCGTAGGTAGTCATCAGGTAATTAAGGTTGTCCTTTCCCGCCCGGTGGCAGGAAACGCAGTAACGCTTGACGATCGGGGCGATATGGACCTCGTAGGATGGCGCCTCGCCCTCGGCCAGGGCCGGGAAGAGCGGTTCCATCGGCGGCATCTCGTAGCGGTCATCCCAGGCATAGCGCATGAAGATGACGATGTAGTCGATCTCGCTCTTGGTCAGGCCTTCGGGGTTGTATGCCCGGCCAAAGGGGTTCATGCCGGCATCCGGGCGGCCGTAGGCGATCACTTCGGCCATCGAATCGTCGTTGAGGGTATAGAGCACGTCCCGGCCATTTATTGCCATGACCTGCGTGCCCTCCAGGCCTTCCACGCCCTCGATCACGGTCACCGAACCATCGTCGCCGTGGCACTCCACGCAGTGGACCGAGTACAGGTCCTGCCCGGCGACGATCTGCTCCTCCAGGGTGTCAGCGACCTCCACTTCCACTGTTTCCAGGATGGGGGCCAGCGCCACCGTGCCGGCTGTCAGCCCGATCATCAGCAGGACGGTCACGGCTGTGGTCCAGATCATGGCTTTGGCGGGAGCCTTCTTGAACGCGAAATTCATCAGCGCCAGCAGGAAATACCCGGCCAGCGGTACCACCAGTCCGCCCAGGGTCTGCAGCAGGCCGGGGAGGTAGACCGCATCAGTGGAGGTGGTCGGGACATCCGAGATGAACGTCAACGAGACCATGCTGGTCACCATGATCGCCATGATGCCGATGGCGAAGACGCGCTTTCCATAATAGCGGTTGGGGGAGCGGTCGATGAACGGCAGGAGGGTCAGGGCGCCGAGGTATATGACCGGGATCAGTACCGTCGCCAGCCATTCGACCTTGCCCAGCAGCGGGATCTGGCCGTAGAGCGCCAGGAATTTGAACAGGAACAGGAAATACCACTCCGGGCGCGGGACGTAACTGCTGTCGCTGGGGTCGGCCTTCGGTTCGACCGGCACACCAACGAAGGTCGCCAGCATCAGCAGCAGGACGAAGATGGCGAGCGCCATCAGGACATCCTTGAAGATGCTGTCCGGCCAGAAACGTTCACCCTTCTGGAGCGACTGCTCGTAGCGTTCTTTGATCGTCTTCTTCTGTTCTTCTCTCATGGCCGCGCTCCTAATCTTCCCTGGCCGGGAACTGGGATTCGCCGTGCTTGATGATCAGGAAGAGGTGGACGCCGACCAGCCCGGCCAGGACGGCCGGCAGCATCCAGATATGGGCGGCGAAGAAGCGCTGCAAGGTCAGGGCGCTCAGGTCCGTGCCGCCGCGCAGGGCTTTCAGGATGAATTCCCCGATGAAGGGCACGCTCCCGGCGATCTGCGTCCCGACCGTGGTGGCCCAGAAGGACTTCTGGTTCCAGGGCAGGAGGTAGCCGGTGAAACCCATGCCGAGCGTCGCCAGCAGCAGGCCGATGCCGACCAGCCAGGTCAGTTCGCGCGGATATTTGTACGAGGCGGTGATGAAGACCCGCAGCATGTGGATGAAGACCACCATCACCATCAGCGAAGCGCCCCAGTGATGGATGCCGCGGATCAGCCAGCCGAACTGGACGCCGGTCATGATGTACTGGATGCTGTCGTAGGCGTGGTCGGGGGATGGGGTGTAGTAGACAGCCAGGAAGATTCCGGTTGCGCCCTGGAGCAGGAACAGGAACAGGCTGGCAGAGCCGAGCGTGTTCCACCAGTTGCCCTTCGGCTCCGGCCGGTCGAGGGTCGCTTTGTACAGGTCGTTCAGGCCGAGGCGTTCATCCAGCCAGGCGTAGAGTTTTTTCCACATGGTCAGCCTTCCTTGACATGGATGAGTAGGTTGCCGCCTTCATCCACTTGGAATTCATCATAGACATCCAGCGGGCGCGGCGGCGGGCCGTCGAGCACGTTGCCCTCGACATCGAAGGCGGCGTCGTGGCACGGGCAGACATAGACGCGGCTCTCCGCCTGCCAGCTGACCTGGCAGGCCAGGTGGGTGCAGCGGCTGGACAGGATCAGGATGTCGGCCGGGTCCTCGGATTTGCGCAGCACAAACCCGCCGAAATTGGTGGCGGTGCGTTCCCATCCGTTGACCTGGGTGCGGGTGAACGAAAACGCGAACGGCTCGCCGACCGGGATGTCCTCCAGGTTTCCGATCGGCGCCCAGGCATCCTTGCTGCCGGCGCGCAGGGCCGGGCTGATGAGGAAGGCGACCGACGGCACGCCGATGACTGCACCGATGGCGGCGCCCACGGCGACCGTCGTCAATTTGACGAAATCCCGCCGGCTGATGTGATGGGGACCTGGCATGTGTACCTCCTGTGATCTTGGAGTGAAGTATTGCCAATTGTACCCCTGCAGGAAAAAGAGTACCCGCGAGGGGCGAGAGGCGACGGGTTTGGCAGGCACCCTGATTATAGGAATCAATCCAAAACCCCGCAAGTTACAACCGTCATACAAAAAGGGCACTGATAGTTATATCTCCAGAGTTACATCCTCCCGACTCCCACTCCCGAATGGGTTTTCGTTTACAATCTGACCGCCGGCGTCGAACATACCGCCGCCCGATAACAGGTTGACTGGAATAACAAATACATGAGTATTGTCACTATTGCGCATGGATTTGAGGATGGGATAATATCCCATGTCCCCAACTTATGGATCGGAGGAGGCGTAGATGAGCCTTAAACGGAATGTCAGCCTGAACCAGGGGCTGCGCTATCAGGGCAAGGGACCGATGCTAACCTACATCCTGCATCGCATCGGCGGCCTGGGCATCGTAATCTTTGTCGCCACCCACATCCTGTCATCCTACCTGGGCGGCGATGTCGGTGGTTTCCTGAATGCGGTCTATGAACACTGGATATTCCAGATCGTCATCTTCTTCTGCGCCCTGTTCCATGCCATCAACGGCCTGCGGATCGTCATCCTCGACCTGTGGCCGAAACTGATCGAACACCAGCGCGAGGCCATCTGGCTGGAGTGGATGGTCTTCATCCCGGTCTACGGAATCGCGGCGCTGGTCATCGTCCAATCCGCAGTGGGGGGCTAGGAGGCAGCCATGAAACGACGGACCATTTCCATCTCCAAACGCGGCTTCGATTTCGAAACGCTGATGTGGGCCTTCACCCGCCTCTCGGCCCTAGCGATGTACCTGCTGGCCTTCATCGCCCTGGCCGGCGCGCTGCTGATGGGCGCCCGCACCCAGATGAACTTGGCGGATGTCATCCGCTGGACATTTATGCCCAATGCCAACCACGTCCTGGGCACGGATGTGCCAGATATTGCTCCCTGGGCGACCCTGTTCTGGAAACTGACCGCCAGCGCCTTCGTCTGCTTCGCCGCGGCGCACGGGCTGCACGGCCTGCTCAGCGTGATCGAAGATTACCTGACCCTGCCCTGGCTGCGCCGGGCATTGCGCATCCTGATCATCGTCCTGTGGCTGCCCCTGTGCGCCATCGGCATCTACCTGATCTTCAACGTATAGGAGCGGCGGCATGAAGACCCATCAATTCGAAGTGCTTGTCGTCGGCGCCGGCGGCGCGGGCCTGATGGCGGGACTCTACGCCTCCAAGACCGCCAGGACCGCCGTCATCAGCAAACTTTACCCCACCCGCTCCCATACCGGCACCGCCCAGGGGGGCATCGGGGCGGCGCTCGGCAACATCGAAGAAGATCACCCGGAATGGCACACCTACGATACGGTCAAAGGCTCCGACTACCTGGGCGACCAGGACGCGATCGAGTTCATGTGCGAGGAGGCCGTCCAGGCCATCTACGAACTCGAACACATGGGCCTGCCCTTCGACCGCACCCCGGACGGAAAGATCTCGCAGCGTCCGTTCGGCGGGCACACGAATAACATCACCGGCAAACCGGTCATGCGCGCCTGTCACGCCGCTGACCGCACCGGTCACATGATCCTCCAAACCCTCTACCAACAGTGCCTCAAGAACAACGTCACCTTCTACGATGAGTACCAGGTAGTTGATTTGATCATGGTGAAGGGCGCCGCGGCGGGTGTTGTCGCCGTCGAACTCGCCACGGGCGAACTGCACATCTTCCACGCCAAGGCGGTCATCTTCGCCACCGGCGGGCATGGCCGCATCTGGGAGATCACCTCCAACGCCTACGCCTTCACCGGCGACGGGCCGGCCATCACCATGCGCCACGGGCTGCCGCTGGAGGACATGGAGTTCTTCCAGTTCCACCCGACCGGCATCTACAAACTCGGCATCCTCATCACCGAGGGTGTGCGCGGCGAAGGCGGCATCCTCATCAACGGCAAGGGCGAGCGCTTCATGGAGAAGTACGCGCCGAAAGTGAAGGACCTGGCCTCGCGGGACGTCATCAGCCGCGCCATCTACATGGAAATTCGCGACGGCAACGGCGTCAATGGCCAGAACTACGTCTACCTCGATGTCCGCCCGGAGCAGGTGAACAAATACGCCGCCCTCGACGGGCGCAAGCGGCCGGATGGTTCGTCCTACACCGTCACCGGCGAGGAGATCCTGGCCAAACTGCCCGACATCGTGGATTTCTGCCGCGTCTACCTGGGCGTGGACCCGGTCACACAGCCGATGCCGATCCAGCCGACGGCGCACTACGCCATGGGCGGCATCCCGACCAACAAGTTCGGCGAGGCTTTCGCTGACGAGAAAGGCGCCACCGTCCCCGGCTTGTACGCGGCGGGCGAGGTGGCCTGTGTCTCGGTCCACGGGGCGAACCGGCTCGGCACCAATTCCCTGCTCGACCTGGTCGTCTTCGGCAAGTACGCCGGCCTGCGCGCCGCCGAGTTCGCCAGGGGCGCTGAATTCCAGCCCCTTCCCGCCGACCCGTCCGCCTTCACCCGGGAACAGTTCGACCGCATCCGCAAGGCCGACGGCAGGGAGAACGCCTTCGACATCGCCACCACGATGAAGAAGGTCATGTTCGACGACATGGGAATCTTCCGCTCCGGCAAGGGGATGGAGAACGCCCTCGAAGTGGTGCGCGAACTCCAGGAACGCTTCAAGCACGTCACCGTCACCGATACCGGCGCCATCTTCAACATGGAACTGATGAACGTCTGGGAACTGGGCAACCTGCTCGACCTGGCAGAGGTGACCACCGTCTCGGCCCTCGCCCGGACCGAGAGCCGGGGCGGGCATTCGCGCGAGGACTTCCCCGACCGCGACGACAAGAACTGGCTCAAGCACACGATGGCCTGCGTGGACGAGAAGGGCCGCATCACGCTGAAGTACAAGCCGGCGGTGATGACCAAGTACGAGCCGAAGGTCAGGACATACTAGAATTTCCCTCACCCCCGTCCCCTCTCCCCCTGGGAGAGGGGTGCAGGGGCGAGGGCGGAGGTACATATGGAAATCACAATCAAAGTCTTCCGCTACAACCCCGAAAAGGACAAGAAGCCCTCTTACAAGACTTACAAACTCGAGGGCATCGAGACCGACCGCGTGCTCGACCTGCTCGAAAAGGTGAAGGGCTACCAGGACGGCACGCTCTCCTTCCGCCGCTCGTGCGCCCACGGCATCTGCGGCTCGGACGCGATGCGCATCAACGGCATGAACCGCCTGGCCTGCAAGACGTTGGTCCGCGACGTGGGGACGAAGATCACGGTCGAACCGATCCTCGGCCTGCGCGTCATCAAGGACCTGATCGTGGACATGGGGCCGTTCTTCGACAACTACAAGAAGGTCATGCCGTGGTTTATCAACAACGACCCGGAGCCGGAGAAGGAACGCTACCAGAGTCCCAAGGCCCGGGCGCTGTTCGACGACACCACCAAGTGCATCCTGTGCGCCTGCTGCACCACCTCCTGCCCCTCCTTCTGGGGCTCGGATGAATACCTCGGCCCGGCAGCCTTCGTCAATGCCCACCGCTTCATCTTCGACGACCGCGACCAGGCCGCCGGGGAGCGGCTCAAGATCGTCAACGATGTGATGGGCGTCTCGCGCTGCCACACGGTCTTCAACTGCACCCTTGCCTGCCCGCGCGAGATCCAGATCACGAAAGCCATCGGCGAACTAAAAATGGCGCTGGTGGACGGCAAGTTGGATTGAAATCCCTCGATAAGGGAACAAAAATCCCCGCTGTCTGCAATCGGCGGGGATTTTGCGTTTTTGGTGAGCGCAATATCTAAACTGCCAAGTCGAATGGCAGATCACTGATATCGCGTAATCGCTGTCCGTCAATCATGGAAGCCAGCATGTCCATTTGATCTTCATTGCCAGTTTTCTGAATGGCCGCTTTCAGTTCCGGTAAGGCCACATGATATGTGGCGTCTATTCCGGGCGTTCCCCAAACCAAGAATGGCAATTCCATTGGTCGGGATTCAGCAGTAATTGCTATTACCTTTTCGAACAAGTTCCCAAGGAAATTGGCATAACCTGTAATGCTTGTATTCGGTCTATAAACCTTCCAGATACACACCACAGCAATGGGCTGCTGCTGAGATTTTTGCCGCATCAAGAGATGTGGGCAAACAACACCTAGTTCTGGTGTTACCTCACGATAAAGATTGGTTTTGGATTCCCTGAATGTGTCTTTCAGGAAACCAAGGCAATCTTTTACAAAAGAAGTGTCTGTGCTTTTTTTGAATGCAATCATATTCAGATATCAGCCACAAATTTCATCAAGTTGTATATCGTCACCAGTTTCTGCAACCATATATGCAATAAGACGGACGGTTTTTTCTTCAATCCTTTGACGAGATTTTACATACTCTATCAGGCCGTCTGAAAAATTAGCTGCTACAAGAACGCTTTGAACCATTTCATGGTCTCCTGCTGCAAGTTTGCGAGCAATCCAATCTTCATAACGAAGAACTTGCGCCAAATCCATCTCGTCTGCTTTATTCGCTTTTAGTTCGATGCAAGTGTATTTATGCAATATCTCAATTCCGTTCACATTGGTTACATGCGTCAAAAACAGGTCCATTACTTTATTGAATGTCGTTGGGACCAGATTGATGAACTCTCGGTAATCGCCAAGAAGACCCTTTAACCTCCCTTGTTCGAGAGCATTGACAAACCACGCATTGAGCCAACTCTCATAACGTAAGTGATTATCCTCCACTGCGGAAAAATCAAGATCAATACTGGCAAGTTTTTGAGGTAGGTATAGATGGCGGATTGGCTCAGGGTCTTTTCGTATTGGGTTATTTCGTAATAAAAGCCGGATCAATTCCCTTGCTTCATCCATCGTTATCTTGTATTGGTTTTTCTGTTGCACGGGATTTAAGTCGAACGTCCAGATTCTCCCCTTATCATGCAAGTCTAGAATATCGCATAATAGAATAGGCTTCGAGAAAGTGCCAATCGTTGGCTCAAATGAAAAACGATATGGGTAAAGTTGATCATCAACTGGCCATATCTTTGTTTCGTCGTAATAAGCCTTTCCTATCGCTTTCCAGACGCCATAAATACCAATATTCTTCACATAAAAGAACACTAAATCGCTTGGTTGAATGGACATAACCCCAGCTATTATTTCCCCTCTGTTCCAGTCCTTCGTCGGATTGACGCAACCATATACCCCTTTTTCTTTACAGATTTCAAAGTTGTCTTTGCCAACCAACAAAATATGAGCACCCATAAGTTTCCTCCTTAACTTGAATGAAAACACAAAGCGCCGAATCGAATTGGGATGTTTCTGAGTTCCATTTTATCATAACGAAAATCACACCCATCGAATCCCCTGTATAATCGGACCAGCCATGTTCCTTTCCCTCAAACGCTTCGTCCTCTCCATCTGGAAAGTGCTGCCCCTGCCGCCGCGCCTGCGCTGGAACATTGCCTGGCTGGTGCGGCAGAAGTTCTGCGTGGCGGTGGCGGCGGTCATTTTGGACGATGAAGGCCGTCTCCTGCTGTGCGAACACAACTACCGCGGCTATTATGCCTGGGGCATCCCCGGCGGCGACCTGAAGCGCGGCGAAAAGCCGGAAGACGGGGTGCGTCGCGAATTGCTGGAGGAGACCGGCTTCGAGGTGGAAGTCATCCACCCATTGTTGTTATACAACGCTGCCGCCTACCCGCATGTAACGCTGGTCTACCATTGCAAAACGATCTCCGGCCGCTTCCAGCCCAACCTGGAGATCGCCCGCATCGCCTATTTCGAACCTGCTGGAATGCCGGAGCGCATCCTGCCCTCCGAATGTGAGTTGATCCATCGGGCGCTGGCCTTGCTCGGGGAAAGCAGGCCTTGACAGGCATGCTATACTTTTCATAGGAACTTTGCACCGCTACACCCCTCTTGGGATATCAGGCCGCGACGCCCATATGCTGTTACGAAATGCCCCGAAGGGGTAGGCAATCCGCTGATACGCGGGTTGGGCCGCAAATCCATATTTTTGTGAATCGAAAATAATGAGCAATAGTTACTACTCAGGTTACTACTCAGCCATAATATTGAAAGCCCAACCTGTGGCGTCGTTTGGCAGTTTTGACAGAAAATCGCCATATTTGGGATGGCTACATATGACAAACGAGCGCAATTTCAGCCTTTTTCGCCACA
>VGNO01000038.1 GCA_016865985.1 Chloroflexota bacterium
AGGAGGTTGGCTTAGAAGCAGCCACCCTTTAAAAAGTGCGTAACAGCTTACTGGTCTAGTGACTTTGCGCGGAAAACGTAACGGGGCTAAGCATAGTACCGAAGCCATGAGTCTCAGCGCAAGCTGGGGCAGTAGGGGAGCGTTCTGTTTGCGGTGAAGGTCGATCGACAAGGGCGACTGGAGCGGACAGAAGTGAGAATGCAGGCATGAGTAGCGTACAAACACGTGAGAACCGTGTTCGCCGTAAATCTAAGGTTTCCGACGCCAGGTCATTCCGCGTCGGGTTAGTCGGGTCCTTAGCCGAGGCCGAAAGGCGTAGGTGATGGACATCCGGTCAACATTCCGGAACCGCTTGAGAGTGCGATGGGAGGACGCAACGAGGTAGGCCAGCCCATTATTGGATTTGGGTGCGATCCATCTAGGCGTTGAGACCGGCAGGCAAATCCGCCGGTTGAGCTGAGGTGGGAGCGAGCCGTAAGGCATAAGTGGTTGAGCCTTGTTGCCGAGAAAAGTCTCTAAGCATAACTTTCAAGCGCCCGTACCGCAAACCGACACTGGTAGATGGGTAGAATATACCAAGGCGAACGGGAGAACCCTCGTTAAGGAACTAGGCAACATGACCCCGTAACTTCGGGAGAAGGGGTACCCCCCGACGTGTCAAGCGTTGGAGGGTCGCAGTGAAATGGCTCTGGTGACTGGTTAACAAAACCACAGGTCTCTGCTAAGCCGCAAGGCGATGTATAGGGGCTGACGCGTGCCCAGTGCCGGAAGGTTAAGGAGAGAGGTTAGCCGCAAGGCGAAGCTTCGAACCGAAGCCCCGGTGAACGGCGGCCGTAACTATAACGGTCCTAAGGTAGCGAAATTCCTTGTCGGGTAAGTTCCGACCCGCACGAACCGCGTAACAATTAGAGCACTGTCTCAACGAGGGACCCGGTGAAATTGAAATGGCTGTGAAGATGCGGCCTACCCGCAGCAGGACAAAAAGACCCCGTGGAGCTTTACTGCATCTTGGCATTGTATTTGGACATGATCTGTGTAGCATAGGTGGGAGGCTGTGAAGCTGGCGCGTCAGCGTCGGTGGAGCCACCAGTGAAATACCACCCTGATGATGTTTAGATCCTAACCCCATTCCGTCATCCGGATGGGGGACCGTGCCAGGTGGGCAGTTTGACTGGGGCGGTCGCCTCCCAAAAGGTAACGGAGGCGCCCAAAGGTTCCCTCAGGTGGAATGGAAACCCACCTAAGAGTGTAAAGGCATAAGGGAGCTTGACTGTAAGGCCAACGCGCCGAACAGAGACGAAAGTCGGGCTTAGTGATCCCACAGTACCGAGTGGAAGGGCTGTGGCTTACCGGATAAAAGCTACCCCGGGGATAACAGGCTGGTGAGATCCAAGAGTTCACATCGACGATCTCGCTCGGCACCTCGATGTCGGCTCATCGCATCCTGGGGCTGGACAAGGTCCCAAGGGTCGGGCTGTTCGCCCGTTAAAGCGGTACGCGAGCTGGGTTCAGACCGTCGTGAGACAGGTCGGTCTCTATCCGCTGTGGGCGTAAGGGATTTGAGAGGAGCTGCTCCTAGTACGAGAGGACCGGAGTGGACAGACCTCTGGTGTGCCAGTTGTCGTGCCAACGGCATCGCTGGGTAGCTACGTCTGGCAGAGATAACCGCTGAAAGCATCTAAGTGGGAAACTCGCCTCAAGATTAGATCCCTCATGGAATAATCCAGTAAGACCGCAGGTAGACCACCTGCTTGATAGGCAGCAGATGTAAGCGCAGTAATGCGCTAAGTCAAGCTGTACTAATGGTCGAGGGCTGACCTGCGTGGTGCGGAGAACTTGATACTTTTCGAAATCAAACGGATAAGTTACTATTCAGACACAACCATGTGAAACAGTCTCTTGGTGATTTGAGCGACGAGGGTACACCCGGTCCCATCCCGAACCCGGAAGTTAAGCTCGTCAGCGCCGATGGTACTTGGTGGGTAACTGCCTGGGAGAGTAGGTCATTGCCAAGAGACTTTTCTTTAAAACAACGCCCGTTGGAATCCCAGCGGGCGTTTTCATTCATCTGAACAATCCGATTAGGATTGCAGGCGCTATTCGATGGCGCTGTCCATGACCGGTAGCGGCATCCCTATGTACCCACCACAATACCGCCATCCACCCGCAGGGTTTCACCGGTAATGAAGGAGGCTTCATCGGAGGCCAGGAACAGGTAAGCATTGGCGATATCGCGCGGCTCACCGAGGCGTCCGAGCGGTGTGCGGGCTTTCATGCCGTCGAGGACCTTTTCCGGCATGGCGGCTATCATTTCGGTGGCGGTGAAACCCGGTGCGACGGCATTGACGCGGATGCCGAACCTGCCCAGTTCGCGCGACCAGACCCGGGTCATACCGACCACACCCGCCTTGCTGGCTACATAGTTGGTCTGCCCGAAGTTGCCATCCAGGCCGACGATGGAAGTTGCATTGAGGATGACACCGGAACGCTGGGCGGCCATGATCGGGGCCACGGCCTGGGTGCAGTTAAAGACCCCTTTCAGGTTGACCGATATCACCAGGTCGAAGTCGGCTTCGGGCATCTGGCCGACCAGCTGGCTTTCCTTGAATTTGATCAACTGCCCGTCCCGCAGAATGCCGGCGTTGTTGACAAGAACATCGATCCGCCCGAACCTGGCGCGGACATCATCGACCCATTTCTGGACTTCGCCCCGCTCTGCAACATTGACTTTATAGAAGGCCGAATCGGATCCAAGCAGGCTGGCAGTCTCCTGCCCAAGGGGTTTGTTCAGGTCGCAGATGACAACCTTGGCGCCTTCCTCGGCGAAACGCGCGGCGGTTGCCTTGCCGATCCCGGCTGCCCCGCCGGTGACTAGTACGACCTTGTCTTTCATGCGCATGGCATTATCCTTTCCTGTTTCGTTATGGCAATGGTATCGTAGTCATCAGCGATGATACTATATTCCGGCGAAAAACGAAATTCGTCTCCGTGCAGGCTTTTCATTTCCAGAGGCGTATAGTATAATCGCCCCGTTCACAGACCGGCTTATGCAGGATTGCCATTTTAGATTATCCGTTTCGGCAGTCAAGGAGCGTAAAACGTCAGGTTCTTGATGTCATCAAAGTCATCAGGGTTCGCGTGTAGCCTCGGCTCGGTCTGTGACAACCGAGCCTGTTATTTTAAAGTCCCTGATGAAGGGAGGTGATATTCGATGACGGTTGTAAATCTGCGCAACAATGAGTCCCAGGACCAACTGCTCAAGCGCTTTCGCAAGAAGGTTGTCAAGAGCGGCGTCTTGAGCACTGTGCGTCGCAAGCGCTGGTATGTTTCAAAGAGCGAACAGCGCCGGATGGAAAAGAAGAAAGCGATCCGCCGGATCAAGCGGCGCCAGGTGAAAGAGTACGAATAGTATGCAGGTTTGACGGAATTGGAGGCTGGCATGGCAAAAGAGGAAGATAAGATACAGGTCGAGGGACTGGTGGTCGAAGCGCTGCCGGGCACCCAGTTCAAGGTCCGGCTCGACACCGGTCACGAGGTTTTGGCTTATCTATCCGGCAAGATGCGCAAGTATTATATCCGCATCCTGCTGGGAGACCGGGTAAAGGTTGAGATGTCCCCGTATGACTTGAGCCGCGGCCGCATCACCTACCGCCAGAAGAAATCCGGCGGCGAGACCGAAGCGGTCGAGTAGCCCCCTGTCCGTTGAATTTATCAGCCCCCGCATTCGCGGGGGCTTCTTGTTCTCATTACGGGAGGTACTTGAAGGAGTTGAGTACTTTGATATAGTTCGACCGCCGCAAGGCATGAGGTTCGCGGGTGGTACGGGCGCTCATGCTGCCTTTCATCTGGCGGATGGATTCGTACTCGTTCTTCTCCATCCAGGACCTAATATCCGCCAGCACCTGGGCGGCATGTTTGGGGCCATTCTTGAGCAGGGCCGAGGCCATCATGGCGACGCTCGCCCCAGCCATCATCGCCTTCAGGACATCATCCGCGCTATGCACTCCGGTGGTCACGGCGAAGTCGGCGTCCACCTGCCCGTAGAGCAGGGCGATCCAACGCAGGGGCATGCGCAACTCGTTGGAACTGCTCAGCACGAGGTTGGGTACCACGTCGAGTTTTTCGAGGTCGAAATCAGGCTGGTAGAAACGGTTGAAGAGCGCCAATCCTTGTGCGCCGGCAGCCACTAATTGCTTCATGACATGCGCCATGCCGGTGAAGAAGGGACTGACTTTGACAGCCAGCGGGATCCCGACCTGGGCGCGGACATCGCTTACCAGGCGGATGTAATTCTTCTCCAGGTCACCGCTTGCCAGGTTGACGTCGAAAGGCAGGTAGTAGATATTCAGTTCCAGGGCGTCCGCCCCGGCCTCCTCGATCTTTTTGGCATATTTTACCCACCCGCCGCTGGATACGCCGTTCAGGCTGCCGATGACCGGGATGCCGACCGCCTGCTTGACCTTGTTCAGGTGTTCGATGTAGCGGTCCGCGCTGAGGCTGTAGCGGCCGGTATCGGGCAGGTAGGTCAGGGCTTCGGAAAAGGAGTAGGTGCCATAGTCGAGAAAATGGTCCAGTTCGAGACTCTCGTGGATGACCTGTTCCTCGAACAGGGAATGCATCACGACGGCTGCGACCCCCGCCTCCTCCAGCCGCCGAACGCTATCCACATGCTCGGAGATCGGCGACGGGGAGGCCACCAGGGGATTCTTGAGTTTCAATCCAAGATAGGAAGTTGACAGGTCTATCATGGTATTTCTCCTCTCTTATCCGGTAGATGGCTGGGGCCGCGTACCGCCCCGGCCTCCAGCGGTCAGTCACCCGACTTGGCAGACTCGGGTGTTTCACCATAGTGCATGGCGGCCATCTGCGAGTAGAAATTCCAGCGTGATTGCGCATCCTGGCGTGCCAGTTTGAGCAGGGACTCGGCGCGCGCCTCGTCGCTCTGTACCAGCATCCGGAAGCGGGTCTCGTTATACATGTATTGCTCGACCGGGATGGTGGGTTCCTTGCAGTCGATGGTGAGCGGGTTCTGGCCTGCCTCGCCCAGGCGCGGGTCGAAGCGGTAGAGCGGCCACAGCCCGGATTGGACGGCCAGTTTCTGCTGCTCCAGGCCCTTGACCATATCGATCCCGTGCGCGATACAGTGGCTGTAGGCGATGACGATCGAGGGACCATTGTACGACTCGGCTTCCATCAGGGCCTTGAGGGTGTGCTGGTCGTTATATCCCATTGCCACCCGCGCCACGTATACGTACCCGTAGGCGATGGCCATCAGCCCCAGGTCTTTCTTGGATAATCCCTTGCCCTGGGCTGCGAATCGCGCCACGGCCCCGCGCGGCGTGGACTTGGAGGCCTGCCCGCCGGTGTTCGAATACACCTCGGTATCGAGCACCAGGATGTTGACATTGCGACCGGTCGAGAGGACATGGTCGAGACCGCCATAGCCGATATCGTAAGCCCAACCGTCGCCGCCGAAGATCCAGACCGATTTCTTTACAAAAGAATCAGCCACAGCCAGCAGGTTCGCCGCCTGCGGGTTTTTGGACTTGCCCAGTTTCTTCCTGAGCGCCTCCACCCGTTCGCGTTGCTGCCGGATGCCAAGGTCTGTCGTCTGGTCGGCGTTGAGCAGGCTGTCCACCAGGTCCTGCCCCAGGTCGGATACGAATGCGGGCAGGATGTCGCGGGCATATTCGAGTTGTTTGTCCAGTGTCAGGCGGAAGCCCAAGCCGAATTCCGCATTATCCTCGAAGAGGGAATTGGACCAGGATGGGCCGCGCCCTTCCTTGTTCACGGCATAGGGCGTGGTCGGCAGGTTGCCTCCATAGATGGACGAACAACCGGTGGCATTGGCAATGATGGCGCGGTCGCCGAACAACTGTGTGACGAGTTTTATGTAAGGCGTCTCCCCGCAGCCGGAGCAGGCGCCGGAAAACTCGAAGAGCGGCTCCAGCAGTTGCGAGTTCTTGATCGTACCGAGGTTGATGGCGGTTCGGTCGATTTCCGGCAGGGTGAGGAAATACTCCCAGTTGGCCGCTTCCGTTTCCCGCAGGGGCGGCTGGGCGGTCATGTTGATCGCCTTGCGCGCCACGTTGCTCTTATCTTTGACCGGGCAGGCTTCGACGCACAGGCTGCAGCCGGTGCAGTCCTCAGGCGCCACCTGGATTGTATAGGCCATGCCGGGGAATTCCTTGAATTTGGACTCCATGGATTTGAACGTGGCGGGTGCGTCGTCCAGGTATTTCTTTTCAAAGACCTTATGCCGGATGACGGCGTGCGGGCAGACGAAGGAGCACTTGCCGCACTGGATGCACAGGGAGGTGTCCCAGGCCGGGATCTCGAGGGCAATGTTGCGCTTTTCCCACTGCGTTGTCCCGGTGGGGAAAGTCCCATCGATGGGGAGCGCCGAGGTGGGGATCTGGTCGCCCTCGAAGGCGATCATCGGGCCGAGCACCTTGCGGACGAATTCCGGCGCGCCAGCCGGGACCGGCGGGCGTCGGGTGATTTTACTAGTGGCCTTTTTCGGCACAGGGACTTCGTGCAGGTGCGCCAGGGTCTCGTCCACGGCGGCAAAGTTCATTTGGACGACGGCCTCGCCGCGCTTGCCGTAGGTCTTCTTGATGGCTTTCTTGATCTGGGCGATCGCTTCATCGCGCGGCAGGATGCCGGAGATGGCGAAGAAGCAGGTCTGCATGATGGTGTTGATCCGCCCGCCCATGCCGGTCTTTTCGGCTACGTCGTGGGCATCGATCACATACAACTTGATTTTCTTGGCGAGAACATCCTCCTGCGCTTCGCGGGGCAGTTGGTCCCACACCTCTGCGGGAGAGTAGGCGCTGTTCAGAAGGAATACCGCCCCGGTCTGGGCGTACTTCAGGATGTCGTAACGTTCCAGGAAGGTGAATTGGTGGCAGGCGACGAAATTGGCGGTGTTGGGGGTGATCAGGTAGGGAGCCTGGATCTGCTTGGGCCCGAAACGCAGGTGGGAGATGGTCATCGACCCGGATTTCTTCGAGTCATAGACGAAGTAACCCTGGGCATTGAAGTCCGTCTCTTCGCCGATGATCTTGATCGAGTTCTTGTTGGCGCCGACGGTGCCATCCGCGCCCAACCCAAAGAAAACACAGCGGACGGTCTCGGGGTATTCCACCGAAAAAGCCGGGTCGTACTCCAGGCTGGAACGGGTCAGGTCTTCGTTGATGCCGATCGTAAAGTGGTTCTTGGGCTGCTCCTTGAGCAGTTCGTCGAAGACAGCCTTCGCCATCGCCGGGGTGAATTCCTTCGAGGACAGGCCATACCGGCCGCCGATGACCTTGATGCCGCCGCGCCCGTTCTCGAACAGGGCGTTGGTGACATCAAGGTAGAGCGGTTCCCCGCCTGCACCTGGTTCTTTGGTGCGGTCGAGGACGGCAATGGAACGCACCGAGGCGGGCAGGACCTTGAGCAGGCGCTGGGCTGAGAAGGGGCGGTAGAGGCGGACGCGGATAACGCCGACCTTTTCCCCCTTCGCCAGCAGGTGGCGGACAGTCGATTCGGTCGTCTCGCCGCCGGAGGCCATGATGATCACCACCCGCTCCGCGTCTGGCGCGCCGGTGTAATCGAACAGGTGATAGGCTCGACCGGTGCGCTTGGCGAACTTCTCCATTGCCTTCTGGACAATGCCAGGCACGGCGTTATAGAAGGGGTTGACCGTCTCGCGTGCCTGGAAGAATACATCCGGGTTCTGGGCGCTACCGCGCAGGATCGGGCGGTCCGGGCTGAGGGCGCGGCCGCGGTGGGCGCGCACCAGTTCGTCATCCACCATGAAACGCAGATCGTCATCCGTCAATTGCTCGATCTTGGCCACCTCGTGCGAGGTGCGGAAACCGTCGAAGAAATGGACGAACGGGATGCGCGCCTCCAGGGTGGCGGCCTGGGCGATGGCGGCAAAATCGTGCGCCTCCTGCACCGAGCCGGAGGCCAGCATTGCCCAGCCGGTCTGGCGGACGGCCATCACATCCGAGTGATCGCCGAAGATGGAGAGGGCATGGGTGGCGATGGCGCGGGCGGAGACATGGAAGACGGTGGAGGTCAGTTCCCCGGCGATCTTGAACATATTGGGGATCATCAGCAGCAGTCCCTGGCTGGCCGTGAAGGTGGTGGTCAGTGCGCCGGTCTGGAGGGCGCCGTGTACAGCGCCGGAAGCGCCGCCTTCCGATTGCATTTCAGCCACCAGGGGCACGGTTCCCCAGATATTCTTGCGCTTGATCGCCGACCAATCGTCGGCGAACTCGCCCATGTTGGACGATGGGGTGATGGGATAGATGGCACAAATCTCATTGGTGCGGTGGGCAACCGAGGCGGTGGCTTCGTTCCCGTCGATCATGACCATTTCTCGTTTCATAACACAACTCCTTCCAGGGTTATGCGACGGCTGAAGGTCGTCGCGTTCTTTTTCCATACCAACCTATAAGTTTATTCCCCGGGTGGGGCTTCGGATAGTTATTTAACACATGAATCCAGCCGCGACATGTCACAAGAACCTGCCGCCTGTCAAACCAGTTCGGACAGGCGTTTTCGTGCCAACAGCAGGGCCGCCAGGGACTTCGAATCGGGGATCTTGCCGCCATCAGCCAGGGACAAGGCCTGTGCCAGCGGGATGGGCTCGACCTGTAGGAACTCGTCTGGATCTGCTTTGAGAGGGCCGGGTTCGAGGCCGGTCGCCAGGTAGACGTGCATATATTCGGTCGAGTAACCAGGCGCGAGGTAAAAACCACCCACGGCTTCCATTCTCCCGGCAGCCAGGCCAATCTCTTCCCGCACCTCGCGCCGGGCGCAGGCCTCCGGTTCCTCACCCGGTTCGATCACGCCGGCCGGCAATTCCAACAGGTCCAACCCGGCAGCGTGGCGGTACTGGCGGACGAAGACCAGGTTCCCGTCCCGGTCGAGTGGGACGATGACGACCGAACTGTGGTGTTCGACAATGTCGAAGCGGGTCGTACGTCCGTCGGGCAGGCGCAGGTGGTCGCGGCGGACGGTGAACGCCCGTCCCGGATATACGATCTCGGATTCGATCAGTTCGAATTGCATCAGGCCTCCGGTAAAGAAACACCCAAGCGGAAGCCCCTCCTTCCGCCTGGGTGCAAGGTCCGTTACAAGGGCTGCCTTTACGGAATGTTCAACTGCTGCCCGACCTGTAATGTGAAAGGCGAGACCAGGTTGTTGGTGGTGATGATCAGGCTCGGGTCGAGGTCGCCGAAGTAGCAGGCCACGCGGTAGATGGTGTCGTTCAATTGCACCGTATATGTGGTCGGGTGCGTGTGCAGGACGCGGGTACCGGAGAAAGGTGTTCCGGTCTGCGGTATGGTCAGGGTATATCCGACCGGCAGGTTCACACCCTGGGAAAGCGTCAGGCCGTTGGCATCCAGCAATTCATACTGGTTGACGTTGAAGCGGCGGGCGATGCAGAACGGGTACTCGCCCTGTTGCAGGGTATAGGTGGCCGGGCGGTTGATGATGGCGGTCGGCGCGCCGGCAGCCAGGGTGACGGAACCGGCGATGACCGGGGTCGGGGACGGGGTCAGGCTGGGCAGGGCGGTGGTCTCGGCGCCGGATGGCTGTGCCAGTGGGTCGACCGTTGGGGTGGGGGTTGTTTCTGCCGGCTGCCCGCCTTCGGCGATGGCAGTCATGGTGGCATATGCCTGGAGCATCTCCATGGGGTCGTCCACATTTTCGATAGAGACCGGTCCACCGCCCTCGATAGTGGGGGTGGGCAGGGAGGCCGGGGATGCAGACCGTTCGCAAGCAGAGAGCGCCAGGGCTGCAATCACGACCAGGGCCAGACCCAAGATGGTTTTTTTCAACATGCTTCTCCTCCTCGATCGTCTCCGACCGATGAAATTGCGTATATCAGATGCGATACTAGCACAACCTTTCTAATGCGTCAAGCCGCGACCCATCCATCCGCGACTGCCGTTATTTCCCGCGTTTCAACCCGGAGCGGATGAACTCCGCCAGCCGCAGCCCGGGCGCCTCCCGGCTCGTCCCCTGGCTGGGACGGCAAATGTAAACGCCGGGCTCCAGCCCGGTCTCCTGGCGGTAATGGGCGGCGACTGCGGCGTGGAATTGAGCCAGGCGCCGGCCATCCACCAACGCCACGGCGCAGCCTCCGAATCCGGCGCCTGTCAGGCGCGCCCCGTAACAACCCGGCTGCCCGACAGCGATCCCCACCATCCGGTCGAGCGCCTCGCTGCTGACCTCGAAATCGTCCCGCAGGCTGGCGTGGCTCTCGTTGACCAGTTCCCCCAACCGGTCGAGTTCGGCGCCCAGGAGGGCCGTGACAGCCTCCACCACCCGGCGGTTCTCGCTGACCACGTGCCGGGCGCGGCGCAGCAGCTTCCCATCCAGGCCGGCGGACTGAGCGGCCAGCATCTCCGGCGATACCTCCCGCAGGGAACGGACATTGAAATGCCGGGCGGCTTCTTCACACTCCACCTGGCGGGTGTTGTAGGCGGACCCCACCAGTCCGCGCCGGGTGCCGGTATCCAGCGCCACCACTCCCAGGTAGGACGGGATGTGGATATGGTCCCGCCGCAGGTCCCGGCAATCCAGGAACATGGCGTGACCCTGGCGGGCGGCGGCCGAGACCATCTGGTCCATGATGCCGCATTTCAACCCGATCCATTCCTGTTCGGCTTTTAGCGCCAGTTCGGCGGCGGTGACCTCGTCCCAACGGATTCGGGAGATCTCGCTGAAGGCGCGCAAGGCGGCCAGTTGGATGGCGGCGGATGATGAAAGCCCGGCCCCGATCGGGATATCCCCGGCGATCACCCCTTCCCAGCCGCGCGGTTCAAAGCCGGCTTGCTGCATGGCCCAGGCAGCGCCCTTGATATATTCGACCCAGGACTCACCTTCCTTCTCCAAACCATCCAATGAGAAGGAAACCGATTCGTTGAAATCAAGGGAATGCAACAACACCTGGCGGTCCGGGCGCGGCTGCAGGGCGATCCATACGGCGCGGTCGATGGCCATCGGGAGGACGAACCCCTCGTTGTAATCGGTATGCTCACCGATAAGGTTGACCCGTCCCGGGGCACGGACGACCAGGCGCGGCTTTTCGTGGAAATGTTCGATGAACGCCAGCGATACAGTTTTGAGAAGCGACATTATTTCTCCAGCCAGATGGTGACCGGCCCGTCGTTCTGGACCTCGACCAGCATGTGAGCGCCGAAGACGCCCGGCTGAGTCGGGACGCCATGACCGCACAGGAACGCCACGAAACGCTCCACCAGCGGCGCGGCGACTTCCGGCGGGGCGGCCTCGCTGAAAGATGGGCGACGTCCCTTGCGGGCGTCGGCATAGAGCGTGAACTGCGAGACCACGATCGCCTCCCCGCCCACATCCAGGATGGAACGGTTGAACTTGCTGTCTTCATCCTCGAAGATGCGCAGCAAGGAGATCTTCTCGGCCAGGGCCCGCGCCTGCTCCTCGCCGTCCCCCTGCCCGACGCCGAGCAGGATGACCAGGCCGCGGCCGATACGGGCCACGACCTGGCTGGCCACGGTCACACTGCCGGACTGGACACGTTGGATGAGGGCACGCATGGCTCGATTATACCCGCGGGAAACCGGCTGCCCAGTCTTCGATCCATCGTGGAGCGCCTAATTTAGTGGGCTTCCTCGGGCTTTTTACCGCAGAGTACACAAAGAGCGCAGAGAAGCCCTTCTTTTTTCTCTGCGAGCTCCGCGCTCTCTGCGGTTAGAAAGAAAGCCCATCGCTATGGACACTCCCATCCATCGCACAAGACGCCATTCGTGGACGGTCACCACGCCGGAAAAACTGTGTCACATGGACAAGTCCGCGCCCTGATTATCCTCATATCAACCGATCCCCTCCCTCCACCGAATCGACCCGATAATGGCAGCCGCGGCTTTGCCGATTATGCTGCGCGGACTGTGCCACGATCAGCGCGGCTTCCACCGCGTTGCGCAGGCCGATGAGACCGTCGCTGAGTTTGGTGGTGCGATAGAACGTCTCGATCTCGTTTTGCAGGTGGCGCAACTCACGGATGGCGCGCGAGAGACGGTCGCCGCTGCGGACGAGTCCCACGTAGTGCCACATGATGTTCTGGATGGTCTGCATGTCGCCCTGGATCAGCGCGGGGTCGCGGTCGTCGGTCAACCCGCTTTCGTCCCACGCGGGCACATCTTCCCCCCCTCGCCCGCGCGAAGCGTCGGGAGAGGGGGCAGGGGGGTGAGGGCGAGCCGCGATATCCTCCGCCGCCCTGTTCCCCCACACCAACCCCTCCAACAGCGACGTGGACGCCAGTCGGTTCGCGCCGTGCAGACCCGTGCACGAAACCTCGCCCACCGCGTACAAATTCCCAATGTCCGTCCGCCCCCACTCGTCCACCTTTACGCCGCCGCAGAAATAATGCGCGGCAGGCACTACGGGGATTGGCTCGCGCGTGATGTCAATGCCTGCCTTGAGACAGGTGGCGTAAATATTGGGGAAGCGTTCGCGCAACCACTCAGCGGACTTATGCGAAGCGATGTCGAGCAGCACGTACGTGTACGCGTGTTCGGTCATCTCCTGATGGATGGCGCGCGCCACAATGTCGCGCGGCGCGAGGTCTTTCCATTCGGGCGCGTACTTCGCCATGAACGGCTGTCCCTCGGGCGTGAGCAGAATCCCGCCCTCGCCGCGCACCGCCTCGCTGATCAAAAATCCCTCCGCGCCAGGCACGGCCAGCGCGGTCGGGTGGAACTGGACGTACTCCGCGTTGACGATCCGCGCCCCTGCCCGCGACGCCATCGCCAGCCCGTCGCCGCGCGCGCCTGGGGGGTTGGTGGTGTTGCGGTAAATGCGGCCAATCCCGCCCGTCGCGAGAACCGTCAGGCCCGCCAGCGTCCGATGCACCGCGCCCTTGTTACGGTCGAAAACGTACGCGCCGTGACAGGCGATCGGCTTGTACGTGTCGAGCGGGTTGCGCGAGTGGTGCGGGTACGTGATCAGGTCAACGGCGGTGGCGTTGGTGAACCACTGGATGTTCGGCTTCAACTTCAACTGCTCGATGAGTCCGCGCACGATGGCGCTTCCAGTTCCGTCACCGACATGCAGGATTCGACGACGCGAGTGCGCGGCCTCCTGGCCCCATTCGTAATCCTCGCCTTCGCTTCTATCGAACGGGACGCGGGCCGCGGCAATCAGGATATTCTCCAGCAACGGAGGTCCCTCCTCCGCCAGAATGCGCGCCGCGCTCGGCAACGACGCGCCCGCGCCCGCCTCGAGGATGTCCCTCACCAGCAGGTCGGCGCTGTCGTCGGGACCGCGGCTGATGATCCCGCCCTGCGCGTACCCCGAGTTGGACTCGTGCGGGTCAGGCTCGCGCGTGATGATGGTGATGTGACGGTTGGGGTCTTCCGCCAACTTCAACGCCGCCGTCGCCCCCGCGATCCCCGTGCCGATGATGAGTACATCTGTTTGGAGCATGGTTATCCTATCTCAATCATCCTCTGCACCGACCGCGCCGCGCGGACGCGAATCTCCTCAGGGACGTCGATCTCGTAGCGGTTGAACTTCAGGGCTGCGAGGGTGTCTTCCATGGTGATGGTGTTCATGTGCGGACAGCGCACCATGCACAGGCGCAGCATGTCCTTTTCGGGATTGGCGGCGGCGATGTTGTCGCCCATGGCGCATTCGGTGAGGACGAGGTATTGCAGCGCGGTGGATTCTTTGACGTACTTGATCATGGCGTTGGTGCTACCCGAAAAATCGGACGCGGCGGTCACATCGGGACTGCACTCGGGGTGAGACAGCACCGCCACTTCGGGGAACTGCGCGCGCACGGTGCGGATATCGTTGACAGTGAATTTCTCGTGGACTTCGCAACGGCCTTTCCAGCCAATCATTGTTTTACCGCCGAGACCGCTGAGTTCGCGGAGATTTTTATTTAAATTCTCTGCGTTCTCCGCGCTCTCTGCGGTTAATTTGATATATGGAAAGATGATATTCCACCCCAGATCGCGCGCGATGTTTCCGCCCAAATACTCATCGGGCAGGAAGATGACCTTGTCCGTGTTGAGCGATTCCACCACGGCCTTGGCATTGCTGGACGTGCAACAGATGTCGCTCTCGGCTTTCACGTCCGCGTAGGTGTTGACGTAGGTCACGACGGGCACGCCAGGGAAGAGCGCCTTCAGTGCGCGCACATCGTCCGCGGTGATGGCGGCGGCCAGCGAACAGCCCGCCTTGTCCGACGGCAGGAGCACGGTCTTGGACGGGTTCAAAATTTTGGCGGTCTCGGCCATGAACTTGACGCCGCAGAAGACGATCACATCCTTGTCGGTCTGCGCGGCCTTGCGGCTCAGGTCGAGCGAGTCGCCGACGAAATCGGGGATGGAGTAGAACAGCGCGGGCTCCATGTAGTTGTGACCGAGGATGACCGCGTTGCGTTCGACTTTCAGCGCGTTGATCTCCACGGCGATCTCGGCTTTGATCCGCAGTTCCACATCGGGGACAACCTTTTCGAGTTTCGCCCGCATGGTATCGTACATGGCTTGGACTTGTTGGTTCATTCTAAAATCCTTTTTGGACACGGATGACACGGATTTCACGGAGTTCACGGATTTTTTAATTCTCTAAACACAAAGTCGCACAAAGGATACACAAAGGGGAAAAGGCATTTTGCCTTCGTGCGTATTTCCTTCGTCGCCTTCGTGACCTTCGTGTTTAAAGGTCTTTCCGTGTCATCCGTGAAATCCGTGTACCGAATCTACTTCAAATAATCAAAACTCACATCGAACACTTTGGCTGAGTGGGTCAGCGCGCCGACGGAGATGAAGTCCACGCCTGTTTCGGCGATGGCGCGGACGGTCTCCAGCGTGACGTTGCCCGAGGCTTCGAGTTTGGCGCGGCCATTGGTGAGCGTCACGGCTTCAGCCATCATCTTAATCGACATATTATCCAACAGGATTCTTTCAACGCCCAAATCTAACGCAACTTTAACATCCTCGAGCGTTCGAGCCTCGACTTCGATCGGGAGGCCGCTGTTCGAGGCTCTCGCGCGTCGGACGGCCTCCGCGATCCCGCCCGCGTAGTCGATGTGGTTGTCCTTGATCAGGATCATGTCGTACAGGCCAATGCGATGGTTCCCGCCGCCGCCGAGTTTGACGGCCAACTTGTCCACGGCGCGCAGACCTGGCGCGGTCTTGCGCGTGTCGAGGATGACGGCGCGGGCGCCAGCCACCGCGTCCACGAACTGGCGCGTCAGCGTGGCAATGCCAGACATCCGCCCGAGGAAGTTGAGCGCCGTCCGTTCAGCGGTGAGCAGGCTGGCGGCCCGACCAGAGACGAGGGCGAGGAGCCCGCCTTTCGTCACGCGCGAGCCGTCGGCCAAATAGGATGAGAAGTCCACAGTGGCGTCCAAAAGTTCGTAGGCGGCGCGGGCGACGTCGAGTCCCGCGACGATCCCATCCTGCTTGGCGAGGATCTGCCCGCGCATGATCGCGTCGGGCGGGACGATTGAGAGGGTGGTCGCGTCGCCGGCGCCGATGTCTTCGGCGAGGGCGCGCTGGATCGAGTCGAGGATCTCGGTTGGAAGCATGGGGCGATTATACAACGATGGGGATGACCTTTGTGAACATGAAGGACTCGAAGGCGACAAAGGATAAACCCGACAATTCAATGTTCTTTGGATTACAGCCCTTCCTGCAATCGACGGAGGGTACTCGAAAGATTTAGAAAGCCTGGCGAATTCCGCCAGGCTTTGCTGATCTGCTATGTTTGCTGGTTCGCGGCGATGGGTCTGGGCTTGTTTGCCAAGCGCAGTCCGAACAAGATCGCGACGAAGTAGGCGGCGTAGGCGAGCATTTCGGTGAGAGACGGGTTGCCGTTGTAACCAAAGAGAGCTTTGAGGAGCAAGCCGAAGGTGGATGTTTCGTCCATGATGGCGTTGACATCCCAGACATGCTCGATGAGCGCGGGGATCCAGCCGACTTCGTTGAACTCGTGGACGCCATGCGCGATGAGTCCTGCCGCGAAGAGGATCAGCAGGAAGCCGGTGACCTGGAAGAAGCGGCGCAGGTCGAGTCGGACGGTTGTGGCAAAGAGCGACCAGCCGAGCAACACCGCCGTACCCAGGCCCAGCAGGGCGCCGAGGATGGTTTGGTTTGCATCCGAGGCGAAGGCGGCGGCGGTCAGGAAGAGCGCCAGTTCGATGCCTTCCCGCACAACAGCGAAGAAGGCCAGGGCAAAGATGGCACGCTTGCCGCTGCCGGCAGCGGCCCTGGTCACACCGGTCTCGAGGTTGCCCTTCAGGTTGTGTGACTGACGGTTCATCCAGAAGATCATCCAGGTCAGGATGCCGGCAGCCAGCAGCATGGTTATTCCCTCGAAGACCTGTTCGGCCTTGCCTTCCAGGCTGAATCCGAGCAGTGAGAGGCCAATTCCGGCCGCCAGGCTGACCAGGATGGCGCTGGCGGTCCCGGCCCACAGGGCGGGTTTCAGTTCCAGGTGGCGCACCTGGCGCAGGGCGCCGAGGACGATGCCAATGATCAGGGCTGCTTCCAACCCCTCGCGCAGGGATAGAATGTAAGATGGGAACATGGAATACCTCTAAGGGTTATTATTGGATTGAATTTGTCCAATTATCCCATTCTAACACGGCGCCTTCCTCCAGCAACGTGATTAATGTCACACTGACAGGCAACAAAGCGCGCAACACGATAATGGGATAGGTTGCAACCTGTCCCATTATTTGTAATCGCTGTTCCTTACTTTTTCAGGCCCGCCAGCCGTTCCTCCACTGCCTGGAGTTCCAGTTTGAGGCCGCTCAGGTAGGCTTCGAGTTCGGCAACCTGCTCGGCCTTCGTCTGGTAGCGGCGCTGGAATTGATGGCCGCCTTTGCCGCAATCACAGCAGCAGCCGCAGTTGCAGCCGCACGAGCGCCCGCCTTCTTTGCAGTCGCAGATTCCTTCCTTGCAATCGCATTTTTCGTCGGACATTTTGATTCTCTTTTTTTACGATGGTCTCCCCGTTGGGAGTAGTTGCGAAAACCGCCACGAATTTCACGAATGGGCGCGTAATTTTCCCTTACCTTGCGTGAAAATTTGTGTCATTCACGGCAGGAAATTGCGACCTGCTCTTGATCGGGAGATTACCTTTTTTACACGGTTCAAGCAACTCGTGTCATTCGAGGCTGAAAAGCCTTTTCTTCAGCCAGAACGCCACGTTGACCAACCCGATCATCACCGGAGCCTCCACCAGCGGCCCGATGACCGCCGCGAAGGCCTGCCCGGAGGAAATGCCGAAGACAGCCACCGCCACGGCAATCGCCAGTTCGAAGTTGTTGCTGGCCGCTGTGAAGGAAAGCGTGGCCGTCTTTTTGTAATCTGCGCCGGCCGTCCTGCCCATCAGGAAACTGACCAGGAACATGACCACGAAGTAAATGAGCAGCGGAACGGCGATGCGCGCCACGTCCAGCGGCAGGGATACGATGTACTCGCCCTTGAGCGAGAACATGACCACGATGGTGAAGAGCAGCGCCGCCAGCGTGATGGGGCTGATTCGGGGGATGAATTTCTCGTGGTACCACTCCTCGCCCTTCAATCTCACCAGCGCCAACCGTGTGAAGAATCCAGCCAGAAACGGGATACCCAGGTAGATCAACACGCTTTTTGCAATCTCGCCAATCGTGATGTGGACGACCGCGCCGCTGAGTCCGAACCAGGTCGGCAGGACGGTGATGAAGACGTAGGCGTAAACGCTGTAGAACAGCACCTGGAAGACGCTGTTGAACGCCACCAGCCCAGCGGCGTATTCCGTGTCGCCCTTCGCCAGTTCGTTCCAGACGATGACCATGGCGATGCAACGCGCCAGCCCGATCAGGATCAGCCCGGCCATATATTCCGGGTAGCCGCGCAGGAACATGATTGCCAGCGCGAACATCAGGATCGGGCCGATGACCCAGTTCTGGAGCAGCGACAGTCCCAGCGCCTTCCAGTTGCGGAACACATCGCCCAGTTCCCCGTAGCGGACTTTCGCCAGCGGCGGGACATCATCAGAATCAGGCCGACGGCTATGGGGATGTTGGTCGTCCCGACCGAGACGAGCTGGTTGAACCGGGCAACCTGGTAGGTGAAAAAGTAGCCGATGCCCACGCCGAGCGCCATCGCCAGGAAGATCCACAGGGTCAGGAAGCGGTCGAGGATCGGGAGGCGTTTCGTCACGCCGGCTTCAGCCATTTCAGGCATCCATCAGCGCGGTGGTGAGGAAAGTGGTGATCTCGGCCTCGCCCGGCACGCGTCCCGAGACGACCAGTTTTTCATTGACGACCAGGCCGGGCGTCGAGAGGATCGGGTACTTCATGATCTTGCCGTAGTCGGTGACTTTTTCGACCTTCGCCTCGACGCCGAGCGCGTTGACGGCGCGCTGGGTCAGTTCGGCCAATTTCTGGCAGTTGGCGCAACCGGGACCGAGGACTTTGATGGTAAGCATGGGAACCTCCAGAGTGAAAGT
>VGNO01000039.1 GCA_016865985.1 Chloroflexota bacterium
TGGCCACCTCGTAGGGCATGATGTACAGGCTGGTGGCGATGGCGGTGTAGAGCGTGTCGAACACGAACAGCACCAGCAGCATCTGCAGGAACAGGCCGACCTGGCTGTTCACGCCCGGCACATCCATCCAGAAGAGGATGAAGGCCATGATGAAGATCGGCGCCCCGTAGCGGATGTAGGGGATGCGCCGCCCGAGTTTGTTCTTGGTGCGGTCGCTGATGTAGCCGAACAGCGGATCGTTGACCGCATTCCAAATCCCGAACAACAACCAGACGATGCCGGTGTATGCGGTGGACAGGCCGCGCAAGTTGACGAAGTAATACGTCAGCGCGCCGGCCGCCACCAGGGATTGGAGAATGGCAACGGATGCGTCAGCCAGCGAGATCCAGATGCGGCTGGCGAGGGGGACACGTTCTTCTTGCAAGGCGGTGGATGTTTCCATTTTTCACTTTCTCCTAATAGATGAATTTCGCATTTCTGCGTTTTATGACCGTTCGAAGAACGGGAGCGTGTCGAGTGGAGCCGGATAATCCTTGAGCAGGGCTCCCCCTGTGAAAGCTTGCTTCGTCCAGTGATCGCGCCATATGCCAGACGGAAGATAAATATCGCGGGCGCGTTGGTTGGGAGATAGAACGGGCGCAACCAAAAACTCATCGCCGAGTAAAAATTCATCGTCACAGGCGATGGCGCGTTCATCGTTGGGCGCAAGCCAGAAGATGGGGCGGATGATGGGCGCGCCTGTTCGAGTGGATTCTTTGGCAAGCGCGAAAATCTTGGGTGCGAATTCCACATGCAGGTTGGCGTAGCGGCGGCAGAATTCAGCGCTTTCTGCGCCATATTCCCAGGGCGGCAGGCTAAATTGCACCGAGGGCAGCAGCGCGTTCAACTGCGTCCAGCGGATCATCATTTCGGCGTCGGCTTTTTCTTCGTACTCGTTGCCGCCCACCATGTCGGGCAGGATGAATGGGTAGCCCGCCAAGCCGAGCGCGAGGATGCCCGTCAGCACAGAATGCAAGCCGTTGTCCAAGCCCCACGAGGTGGTCTTGTCCCATTGACGAAAGAAGATCGGCGCGGTTTGGTTCTTCCAGCCTGTGCGGACTTCGGTCAAGCGATGATGTTTGGCGACTTCGGCAACATATATATTGCTGTACTCGTTTGGATGGATTTTGCGATGGGTGACCGCGTCGGCAGGGAGGAAACAGGCCTCCCCCGCGTCGAACTTGAAACCGTCGAGTCCAGTCTGGACCTGGAGGTTGGTCAGCCGTCCGAAGAACCAATCCAACGCGGACGGGTCCGTCACATCGAGCAGGCCGCCGCGCCCCTGCCACCACTCAACGAGATACGGCGAGCCGTCCGCCGTTCGGACAAGCCAATTGTTTTTCGCTCCCTCGGTAAAGGCTTGCGACTGCGGCTCCAAAAACGGGATCACCCATGCCGTCACCTTGAAGCCTTTGGCGTGGAGTTCGTCAATCATCTGTTTTGGATTAGGAAAACGCTCTGGGTCGAAGCCCAGGTCGCCGTAGTGGACTTGCCAGCGGTCGTCAATCTCCAGCACGTGGAAGGGGTAATCGTGCGCGATGATGTCGTTGGCGTATTGTAAAACAACATCCTGATTGATGGCGGTTTTGTAGCGCGCCCAGGTCGTCCACGTGGGTTTGGTGAATAAATCTTCTGGCGGGGTTTCGCTGGGATGTCCAAAATGCTCAATGAGTTTCTTGTACGCTTCCACGGCGTTCTCGGAGAAGGAGAATTTCAAATCCAAGGCATTGCCTTTGAAAGTGAAAAGCCCGTCACCCTGTCCGTTATTCAAGAACGGACGATCAGAAAACGCACCGCGTCCGTCATTGGTGAAAGTCCACTTGAAGCGGGGAAAGTCCGCGGGCGGCTGGTTGATTCCGACTTCGACGGGCGAGTCGGCGATGATCATCGCGCCGTTGGACGAGAACCACGCGGGAGTCAATTTTCCACTCAAGCCTGTAGGGCTGTTGTCGAAGGTATGGAAGGGGGCGCTTTGCAGCATTACCTTGTTGAGCGGAAATTGCTGGTGAATCAGTTCACCGCCGCCGTACCAACAGCCTGGGAGTTCCAGCGTGACTTCGACGGGTGCTTCGCAATCGGCTGGGGCGATGGATAAAACATATTGGTCAGCGACCCGTTTCAAGTCCAGGGTGAAGCGGGGAAAATCCGCAGTGACGGTCGCGCTGTCGGTGCGGGGATTCGCTGTGGGCGTCGCCAGAGTCCGTACGGTCAGCAATAAAAGATCATCCCGTTTGAAGGTGATCGAGAAGGGGGATGGGGCGATTTCGAAGTGAATCATTTCAAATAGAGACCCTAAAGGTTTTGGAAACCTTTAGGGTCTGGTCACTTTATCTTTTGAATTTTTTGCCAGTCGCCAGTTCGACGCTCTTGTATGCGCCGTCGTAGATGCCGATGCTCTTGTTCTTGACGATGCAGTCGCAGAACATGGTGAGCAGGTCGTCGGCTTCGGTGAGCAGGTCAATGGCTTGCAGGGTCTGAGGGATGGTGCGGGTCTCGACCGTGCTGTCGCCAATCTCCGCGCCGCGGATGGCACCCCACATTTCGTGCCCGCCGACGCGGGCGTTGAAGATCTTGGGAACGGGATAGAAGGCGAGTTCGCTCGGCTTGGTGATCATCACGTCCATCACACGCATGAGGTAGTTGGTGGCGTAGACCGCATGGAAGGTGTTATCGTGCAGGAAAACGTGCAAGCCGTGCGCGGGCTGTTTGCGGATGCCGTCGGTGAAGGCTTTGGTGTCATCCCAGGTGAAGTGCGTGTTGATGAGGTCTTTGTGCTGGGCGAGTTCGTTTTGCAGCCAGGCCCAGTTATCCTTGTGGTCGCCAAGGTTGATGAAAAGCGCGATCTTGTCTTTTTCGATCATCGGGATGGCATGCTCGATGATGGCTTTGAAGAGTTCGCGCTGCGCGCCCGCCCCGCCCATCGTGACCAGGAAGCGGCGCGGTTCTTTGGCGTTCATGCGGCTGATGCGGTCGGCGCAGTCGGCTTCGATGTTCTCGACCAGTTCGTGGTCCACGTGATGGCCTGTGAAGAAGAGCGCGTCTGTGGGTGTGGACTTGAGGATGCGCCCTTTATCGTCGAAGCCGCGCATGGCACGGAAGCCATAGTAGCCCGACGGTGATTGGACGGCGTGCTTGGCACCTTCGGTGAGTTGGAATGCCATCGGCCAGTTATCGAACATCATATCCACCACGTTGGTCATCCCGCCCGCCACTGCGCCCATGCATGTCCACATATGGGAGGTGAGCATAGGCATATCGGACGGGAGCGAAGCGTACAAGTTGCGGAACAATTCGCTCATCTTGTAATCTTTGATGTTGGTTTTAATAAACCGCCACGGCCAACCAACGATATAGTTGTTTAGAATGAACTGGACGAAAGAAAGGGTTGGCTCCCCGGTGGTGACGGCCTCCCAGACATGTTCGTTGAACCATGCATTGCGCTGGGAGAGACGGGAAAACCATGAATAGTTGGTGTTACTGCGGTTGATCACATCCGTGGTGATGCCGGGGATTCCGAGCAGGTCGAGCCAGTAGGGGGTGAAGCCCATCGCCTTCGCGGCCGAGACACCCGCCATGGCGATGCGGTAATGTCCGAATCCCATGCGGATGGTGCTGACGACCACGCCATTCGACTTGTCGAGCGGCTTGCCATTCCCGTCGCGGACGATGTTCTTGAGCCCGAAGATCCCCGAGCCATAGGGGTGGTCTTCGACGCTCAGGTTGAAATGCTCGTCAGGATCGAATTTGAATTTCTTTGCCAGCATATCCTGCCAGCGGTCGGTGGCACGGGTCTGCCTTTCTGAAATGGGATTTCCGTAAAGTTCGTAACACCCGTTCACTTTTTTCATAAACATTTCTCCTTGAATGTATTATTAAAGTCCATTCGCTCTATGCCTGGACTGACGATCGAATTATTCATAAATCCATTTTCAACACCGCCAGCCCTGTACTGGCTGGCGGTATCCACTGTTTAGTTTATTGGGGTTTCGCTGAAGTCTCCAGGAAGCGCAGGGTCAGGGCGGTGACATCCTCCAATTCACAGTCAAGCAGGATGGGATGGGTAGATTCATTCATCCAGTAATGTTCTTTGACCGCCGAACTGACGCTGTGCAGGATGAGTTCACCCGCAGTGGGATGAACAGTCGTGTCCTTGCGTCCCTGGAAGATGATGACGGGTTGGCGGACCTGTGACAGGTTCGCACGCGTGGCGGCTTGCAGTTTCAACAGTTGAACCGCGCCTTTGAGCGGCAGGCCCGGATATCCCTGCCAGCGATCGGACCTGTCAAGCGAGGCACGCGCCACTTCGGGCAGGAACAACGAGCCAGCATATAGTTTGATCTTGTCCAGCGTTGTGAGCGTCAACCGGATGGCGGGAGCATAGAGCAAAACTCCGGCCGCTTCAGGATGCACGCTGGCAAGGTTCAAAGCCAGCACCCCGCCCATCGATTGTCCGCCGACGAAAACCTGTTCGCAGCACCCGGTCAGTTGGGCATACGCTTCTTCCGCGCTGTCCACCCAGTCGCGCCAGGTGACGCGGTTCAAGTCCGCGGGTTGGGTGCCATGTCCCGCAAGCAGCGGAGCAGCGACCGTGTACCCTTTTTCGTGCAGGCGCTCAGCCAGCAGCCGCACCTCCACGGTGGTGGCAGTGTAGCCGTGACAGAGCAACACGCCGCGTGGCCCCGCTTTCCAAAGGAGCGGCCCGCCATCGAGGTGGGGATTGTGAAGGGCCTGGTTCATCATGCCTAGCCCTTAACCCCGCTGCTCGCCACGCTCTCCACGAAGAAACGCTGTCCGAGGATGAAAACGATCAGCGGCGGGATAATGGCGATGGCCGCGCCTGCAAGAATTAAGTTCGGTGTATCCGAGGCTCGTCCACGCAATACGTTGAGGGCCAAAGTCAAAACATGATTCTTCTCGTTGCCGACATTGATAACCACCAACGGCCAAACGAATGAATTCCACGCGTAGAGGAATGTGAAAGTTGCCTGTGTTGCCAGGGCAGGAACCGAGGCAGGTATCAATATATCTTTAAGAATGCGGAGACGCGAGGCGCCATCCATCAAAGCTGCCTCTTCAATTTCTTTTGGAAAAGTAATGAAGTGCTGTCGCATCAGGAAGGTGCCATAAGCGGTGAAAATCCATGGAATGATGAGCGAGGCCAGATGATCGGTCCAGCCAATGGCAACCATCAACTGATACAACGGGACGATTAACATCACGAAGGGAATCATGATCGTGCCCAGGTAAAAGACAAAGACCGAATTGCGGCCAGGAAATTTCAGACGGGCGAAAGCGTAACCACCCAGCACCGATGTTAGCAACTGCCCCAGCACAACAAGTATGGTGACAAGAGTGGTATTGGTTAAGGCGCGGTCGAGTCCCTGCAATTCCACCACTTTCTGGTAGTTTTCAGGATGCCAACTAATGTTTTCCACCGGCATACTGAGCCGTACATTTTGGTATACCTTAGTTTCTGGGTTTTGAGGGTCCACGAACTCACCAACCGTGGTTTGGCTAATGAGTACCATCGGAACGATTGCACCATCCACCGTTACATCGAAGAGTTTTACCTCCTCACCGTTCACTGTGACGGTTTGCGGGTTCATCGCGCCGCCAGTCGGACTAACATCAGTAAGATAACGTTCCTCGGTGGCCGCCAGGTCGTCCGCGGGGGCATAGGTGCCGACTTTGATATTACTACGTGCGAGAGCAAACTGTTTTTGTTGACCATCGATTTCCACATAGTAAAGAGGAAGGGGGGCGTCATAACCTTCCACGACAGTAGTGATCGGATCATGTGGAAACATGCGCGGCGGGTAACGGAAGGTATCGGAGGGAAGCTTCAACGAGGTGGTAAGCATATAAAAGAATGGGAAGAGCATCACCAGCGCGAAAAAGGAGAGAACCAGGTAAGTGAACAAGTTGTTCAGAATGCGGGCTAAACGATAGGAATGGGTTTTCATGGCGGCTCCTGTTAGTTTTCGTAAATATTGGAGCGGCGCTGCCGCTGGAATTGAAGCAACGTTAATCCAAAGATAACGATGAACAACACCCACGCGATGGCGGACGCATAACCTTGTTTGAAATTCTGGAAGCCGCTCCGATAGAGGTAAAGCACCAGCGTGATCGTGGAGTTATTTGGACCCTCCGGCGGATTCATGAGGATGAATACCTGCTCGAACACCTGCATGGACTGGATCGTTGTGGTTGTGATGACATAGAATGTTGATGGTGCCAGCATAGGAACAGTGATTCTCCAAAACTTGTTCCACGCGCCTGCCCCGTCAACAGTAGCAGCCTCATATAGTTCTCCGGGTATGTTTTGCAGACCTGCCAAGAAAAGCACGGTATTGAACCCCACTGTTTGCCAGGCCGCAATAATAATGATTGCAAGCAGGGCAGTCTTTTCATCAGAAACCCACTGGATTTTAGGGTCTACAAGAGCTGTATTGAAAACGTTGTTCCAAAAGTTGATGCTCACCGTTATGAAGTAGTTGATATAGCCAATCGTAGCGTTATACAACCATTGCCAAACAAGAGAGATCCCTACGATAGCCGCGATACTAGGCATGAAATACACTGCACGGAAGAATTTCATTCCGGGTATTTTACTGTTTAGGACGTTTGCAAGAACGAGCGCAGGGATTACGCTGAGAGGAACAGCAATCAGAGCAAAGATCAGGGTGTTGCGAAGCGCCAGCCAGAAATACTTATCTGCCGCGGCAAAGAGCAGCCCAAATTTACCAATAATAAGGCGACCGACCTCATCATATACTTTGATATCGATCACTTCGCGGGCGAGTTGATCAGGAGAATTAAGTGGAACGATACGGATGTTTAATATCTTAGCATAGTTATCCAGACCCACCCAATTAGGCGGGTTAAATGCATCAGAGTCTGTGAATGAAAAATATAAGGAAAGTAAAAGGGGGCCGGCAAAGAAAATTAGAAAACCCAAAAGGTTGGGAGAAAGGAAAAGCCAGCCATTAATAACCTGCTCGTGGTGTGTTTTGGCTCCCATAGCCACAGCACTCGGTTCTCGCCACATTATCCAAAAGGCAAGACCGAAGATGACTACACTACTCAATGCAAGCAAACCTGCAGGCCGGGTTAACCGCCCTATCAGCGATACCAGTCCTGTCACCGCATCCACTCTCCAGAGGAATAAAACCAAGCCAGCCAACATGGTAAAGCGACTGATAATCTGCAGGGTTTTCTCAGACAGGAGGAAACGCGTTGCTACTTTCCCAAGAGTACCGATTAAATATCCAACCAGGGTGACACCGAGAAACAGTAAACCAGCACCAAATTTTTCACCGAGTGAATCAATACCAATGAAAACTTGACCAACATTGAGCGTGAATACGAATGCAGCGACAAAAGCCAAGTAATCTAGCAGGAGCGAGATTGTGCGCCCACGGTGGTCGCGCCTGGGGATAAATGTGGCGGCTAATCCACTCAAGATGGCAAAAACTGCCAATACAATTGTAAATAAGACCTTTTGCCAGAATACATCAACAGGCGAAACCGGCATCCACAGAATTGCAGTACCACAGACAGCGAAAAGCATAAATATCCAACGCCAGATGGTAGCCAGTCGCAATATGAGATTGTTTTTTGAATCTGTATTCAACGAGGCGTGCATTTCAACCTCCATCGGGGGATGTGCAAAAAACTTCAGGGGCAGACACAAAGGTCTGCCCCTGATCGGGTAAAGCGAATTTATGGATTGAAAACTTTATTTGCTTCGTCACAGATGGTTACGCCGAACTCATCAATCGTTTGACCACCAGTCAGAACAGATTGGATAGCCGGACCCATGACCTTATCGTACTCGGGCCAGGAACCAGCCCACAGGGGGCCTTCCGTGGCAGGATTGTCAGCCAGTCCATTGAGAAAGGCCTGGTTGTTAACCGGAGGCGTGAAGGTCAGGAACGCATCAAAGGCTTCCTGGCTAACGCGGCTGGGAATATTGGCACCCAAAGCAGCAACCTCACCCTGGACCTGGGCAGTGGTTAAGGCCTGAACAAGTTGCCAAGCTTCCTGGGGGTGTTCGGTATTGGCGTTGATTACATAAGCGCCCCAGAAGAGCCAGTTTCCCATTTGACCAGTCGGGCCCTGAGGCAGTTCCACCACATCCCAGTTGAAGCCGACGGTGCGAACACCAGGCGTAGCCCAGCGTCCATTCTGGAACATTGCAACTTTGCCAGCGCGGAACGGAGGTTCGGGATCTTCACCGTAAGGTGTGGCAACGTCGTAATCCTGATACAGGGAGCGCTGGAAGTCCAAACCCTGCAGAGACTCAGGAGTGTTGAGCGCGCAAGCAGTGCGATCAGCGCTGAAGAATCCGCCACCAGCAGCATTCAGCCAAACACCATATGGTCCCCACCAAGCGCTCGCGCCATAACCATAGACATCCGAACCAAGGGCACGCGTTTTCTGAGCAACATCGAGGAACGCATCCCAATCCCATTCACCTGCAGCCGCAAGTTCACGCGGATCAGGCGCGCCTGCTTCGTTGATCAGGTCCAGGTTCAGGTAGAGCACGAACGTAGAAACATCACGAGGCAGACCCCACAATGCGCCGGAGGTTGCCCCGGTTTCGCTGGTCTCAGGATTATAGGTGAGGTGATACATTGGTCCCGGGTAGAATGCATTCACATCGAAGCCCTCGGTCCCGGCGGCGAGGTCAGAGACGTTGAGGATCAGGCCGCGCGTTGCGAAGTCTGCCACATCAGTACCGGGGATCCAGAAAACGTCAGGTGCCGTGCCGGCTGCGATCTCAGCTCGGAGTTGATCCTGATAATTAGATCCTTCAGTGCCTCCCGGTTCATAGGTTAATGTGATACCATCAAGTTGAGCATCAAGTTCTCCACTGATTGTGCTGTATACGTTAATCTCTTCCTGGTTGTCGGGACGAGTACGCCAACGTAAAGATACATCAGCAGTTGATGCTTCAGTGGCGGGAGCTTCAGTTGCTGCTGGAGCTTCCGTCACCACTGGCGCTTCCGTGGCAGTAGAGCCACACGCTGCCAGAATAAAGGATGCAAGCACGAGAATGCTAAGCATCTTGAATAATGTGAATTTCTTCATGTTTTCTTCTCCTTATGGTTTTTTAAGTGGAATGGTTATGACGCAAGTAGTGTTCATACTAAAGATGATTTAAGACTGGTTAATCACCTCCTTCCACTGTAGACTGACGGACAACCAATTGCGCAGGGAATTGGACAACACGGGGAATAAAATCCTTGTTTTGAAGCATATCTAGTAAAATGCTTGCAGCTTCCTGTCCAATCCTTGGCATATCCTGTTGCATGGTCGTCAAGGGGGGATCGAAATAGGAGGATAGAGGCATATCATCCACACCGATCACTGCCAATTGAGAAGGGACTTTGAGATTGGCATCCCTGGCTGCTCGCAAAACCCCCAAAGCCATCCGGTCATTCTGGGCAAAAACAGCAGTAGGCAGATTCCCCTGATCAACAAAGGAAAGTAACGCATTCTGTCCTGATGTCGCTGACCAATCGCCCTCGATGATTGAAGATTGATCTACAGGTATGCCTGCTTCTTCCAAGGCGCGTTGATACCCCTTGATACGGTCTTGGGAACAGTCTTCTTCCAAAGGGCCTGTCACCATAGCAATCCTTGTATGCCCAAGAGAAAGCAAATGCTTTATCGCATCGTAAGCCACTTTCTCATCATCCAAACCTACAGATGAAATTGTTAACTTATCATGCGCAAGTGAGCCAACGAAAACCACAGGGAAGTTTTGCGGGATGTGCTTGGATCTTTCATCGACATATGGATTTATGATGATCAATCCATCCACGCGGCGGTGTTTTGCAAGCTCATCTATCAACTCGCGGAATGCTTCCGGATTTGTTGCAGAAGCAGACAACAAGAAATAGCCATGACGGCGCGCCTCAATCTCCGCGCCTTCAATGACACTGGCGAATGTATAATCTGTCAGGTTCGGGGAGATACAGGCAAAAGTATAGGTCTTGCCGCGAGCCATGGAACGGGCAATCGCATTCGGACGATAGCCCATTCTTTCGATCGCATCCTCCACTAAGGCGCGGGTTTCGGGCAGAACATCCATACTCCCATTGATAACACGCGAAACAGTTTGGTGCGAAACACCAGCTTGTCGAGCCACATCACGAATAGTAGGATAGGAAGTGGGCATAGTATTGATGAGTTTGGTATAATGTTACCAGTCACGTGACCGGTAACATTATTTTACAAAACTAAAACCACTTTGTCAATCATGACATTTGACATGAACAGTATCAAGAAAGGTGTCTATGTTTATAACACCCCACCGCCGTTTTAACCCTCTCACGGGGGAATGGGTGCTGGTTTCCCCCCATCGCGCCAAACGTCCCTGGTTGGGACAGGTGGAAAAAATCCCCCCCGCAGTCTTTCCAGTATATGATCCGGCTTGTTATCTCTGTCCTCGTAATGCGCGCGCGGGCGGGGTTTTTAACCCGGATTACACCGGAACTTATTCCTTTGAAAACGATTTTGCCGCCTTGCTTCCTGGTGTTGTGGATGAAGAAGATACTCCCCCTACTCACCCGTTGCTGGTGGCAGTTCCTGAGCGGGGACATTGCCTTGTTGTATGCTTCTCCCCCCGCCACGATCTGACCCTGCCCGAGTTGGACCGCGCCTCTGCCGAAAGCGTGATCGCCACCTGGGCCAGGCATTCGTCAGACCTGGCACGGGAGGATTACATTCGCTACGTCCAGGTCTTCGAGAACAAAGGCGCCATGATGGGATGCTCCAATCCGCACCCGCACAGCCAAATCTGGGCACAATCACAGCTTCCCAATGAAATCAGCAAGGAATTGGCTACCCAAACAGAATATTATAAGACAAACACCCAGCCACTTTTGATTGATTATGTTCAAGAAGAACATAAACGCAAAGAGCGTATCCTTTTTACCAACGATCACTTCACGGCACTGGTCCCGTATTGGGCAGTATGGCCTTTTGAAGTAATGGTGACCGCCCATCGTTCCTGTGGGGCTTTGGCAGAATTATCCTCCGCCGAGGTTTCTGCATTGGCAGAGGTTTTCCAGCAAGTCACTACTCGTTACGATAACTTGTTCGAAATATCTTTCCCCTACTCGATGGGATTTCACCAAGCCCCTGCAGATGGGCAACCCCATCCCGAATGGGTGTTGCATGCCCATTTTTATCCACCGCTCCTGCGGTCAGCAACCGTCCGCAAGTTCATGGTCGGCTACGAAATGCTTGCTATGCCACAGCGCGACATCACCCCTGAAGCTGCCGCAGAACGACTCAGGTTGTCATCCGATCGGCATTATAAACTGGCTCTTGCTTGAATCTGCGTGAAAAAGTTCAACCGCAGATCAATCGTACATTCGCGTTTTCCCTGGAGGAAATCATGAAAATCACACTTGCCAACCAGGTTGTGAACACCGCCCATCTGGAATTATCCAACGCCCAGCGCTGGTTGTACGGACTGGGTAACCTAGGCTGTTCCATTCCATACCAGGCGGTAGGGGCTGTCTTGCTTTTCTTTTACACCGATGTGCGCCATCTCAACCCGGTTTGGGCGGCCGCGGTGATGAGCCTGTATTCGATTTATAACGCGGTCAATAACCCGCTGGTTGGGTACATTAGCGACCGGACCCGCTCGCGTTGGGGCCGGCGGGTGCCATATATCTTGTTTAGCACCTTGCCCTACGCCCTGTTCTTTGCACTGCTCTTCTTTGCGCCGATGGATGGACGCACCAATCCGATTGGCTTATTGGTCTACTTCGGGCTGGTATTATTTCTTTTCGAAACCCTGGCCACCCTGGTACAGACAGCATATTACGCCCTGCTGCCGGAAATGTTCGACGAATACAAGGACCGCACCAGCGTGGCGGTGCGCATGAACATTTTTATGACGGTTGGCTTGCTTGCTGGTGCGGCGATGCCAACCTTATTGGCTAAGTGGTGGGGCTGGTCGGTGATGGGCGCCTTCCTGGGGCTGCTTTCCGCGGCGGCGCTCTTTTTCAGCCTGCGCGGCATGTTCGAGCGCAGCAGTTCGATGGAAGCCAAAGGGGTGAATATCTGGACGTCGCTGCGGGCCACCCTGCTCAACAAGAGTTTCGTGCTCGTGGTTGTGGCCCAATCGATGCGCCACTTTGCCACCGCTACGCTTTCCACCGGTATGGCGTTTTATACCAAGTACAGCCTGGGGGCTGACCCCGGACTGACTTCGATCATCCTGGCAACTGCATTCGTGGTGGCCGCACTGGCGCTTTGGCCATGGCAAAAGTTGTTGGCCAACAGGCTGGAGGCTCGAACGACCCTGATGATCGCTTACGCGGTGCTTGGCGTTTCGGTCATCCCTTTGATGTTCGTTCAGAACCTGCTGGCTGCCATCTTGACAAGCGCGCTGGTTGGGGTTGGCCTGGCAGGTTTACTGCTGATGGGCGATGTCACCCTCTCTGACGTGATTGATGAGGATGAACTCAAGACGGGGCAGCGCCGCGAGGGTATGTATTTTGGCATGGGTGGGTTCATCATAACCCTGAGTTACGCTTTATCCGCCCAGGTTTTTGCCTGGGTAAGTCAGCATTTCGGCTACAACCCATTGTTGATAGTCCAGCCCGAGAGCGTAGCCGATGGTTTCCGATTCTTCATGTCCATTCCCCCCGCGGTTGGCGCGTTGTTTGCCATCGCGGTGTTGTACTTCTACCCGTTGCATGGAAAACGATTAAGGGAGATCAAGTCCGCTCTGGCACAGAAATCCAATCCAAAGTACTTCAAGCAGTAAGCCTCCCGCGACAATGGTAGCGGGAGGCAAGTGAGTACATGTTCATGAGATGGAGTCATCGGGTAGGCCAATTTTTTTACACTTTATGGCACGCCACCCAGTGACCTAGCTTCATTTCACGAAACTCGGGGCGCTGTTCGGCACATACATCCGCAGCAAGGGGACAGCGAGTTCGGAAGCGGCAACCGGTGGGTGGGTTAATGGGAGAAGGAACATCACCGCTCAAAAGGATTCGCTGGCGCTGTTCTTCCTTAACCGGGTCCGGGATAGGAACAGCCGAAATCAATGCCTGGGTGTATGGATGTAACGGCGTTTCGTATAAATCTTCGCGATTTCCGAGTTCAACGATTACACCCAGATACATGACCGCCACGCGTGTACAGATATACCGTACCATGGAGAGATCATGGGCAATGAACAGGTACGTTAATCCAAGCTGCGTTTGGAGATCCCCCAGAAGGTTGACTACCTGTGCCTGAATGGAAACATCCAGTGCAGAGATCGGTTCATCGCAGACAACCAACGAAGGGTTGAGCGCCAAGGCGCGTGCGATACCAATACGCTGGCGTTGTCCCCCAGAAAATTCGTGCGGAAAACGATTGATAAAAGCCGGGTTGAGGCCAACCAAGCCAAGCAACCGCATGACTTCCGCTTCTGCTTTTTGGCCTTTAGCAATCCCATGCACGATCAAAGGTTCACTAATAATCTCACCAACCGTCATACGCGGGTTGAGGCTTGCATACGGATCTTGGAAGATCATCTGCATGCGGCGGCGCTTAAGACGTAAAGCTTCTCCCTGCAAGTCAACCAGGTTATCTCCATCGAATACAATCCTGCCAGAAGATGGACGGTACAACTGGAGGATGGTCCGACCGGTGGTGGATTTTCCGCAGCCCGACTCGCCTACCAGACCCAGAGTTTCGCCGCGGTAGATATCAAAAGTAACATCATCCACAGCATGAACACGGCCTACCTCACGCTTAAAAATGATCCCGCGCTTGATGGGAAAATATTTCACCAGGTTTTGCACTTGCAATAAAACTTCGCTCATAAATGTTCCTTCCCGCTGCGGGGGTCGATCCAGCATGCGACGTGATGATTGATATCGATTGGGATTAACGGCGGGATTTCCTTCCAACAACGCTCGCGAACATATTTACAGCGCGGCGCGAAAGCACAACCGGTAGGCTTATCAAGCAGAATTGGGGGAAGTCCATCGATAGATTCGAGCCGGCGCTGCCGGTTTGAATCCAAATAGGGAAGGCTGTTCAAAAGACTGATCGTATAAGGGTGGAACGGATACGCGTACAACTCCTTGATGGGAGCCTGCTCAATCACATAGCCAGCATACATGACCGAAATGCGATGAGCAAGCCCAGCGATCAGCCCGAGATCGTGCGTGATCCAGATAATGGCCATACCTAATTCTTCCCGTAAACGTTTGACCAGGTCCACAATCTGGGCCTGGATGGTGACATCCAGGGCGGTGGTAGGTTCGTCGGCAATGAGGAGCTGTGGCCCGCAGACGAGGGCCATGGCGATCATGGCGCGCTGGCGCATACCGCCCGAAAACTGGTGCGGGTAATCGTTCAAGCGCTCACGAGCATTGGGAATACCTACCATCCCAAGGAGTTCTTCGGCGCGTTGTTGAGCCTGCCGGCGGTTCATTCCGAGATGGATCTCCAACGGTTCGATCAACTGGCGGCCAACGGTCAATACCGGGTTGAACGCTGTCATTGGTTCCTGGTAGATCATAGCAATCTCTGCCCCACGCACATCTCTGATCTCATCATCGGACAGCGTCAACAAGTCACGGCCTTTGAACATGGCCGTTCCAGCAGTGATCTTTCCGGGAGGCATGGGAATCAAGCGAATCATAGACATCATGCTAACACTCTTGCCACAGCCGCTTTCCCCCACGATGCCAAGAGTCTCGCCTTCTTTTAGCTTGAAAGAAACACCGTTCACGGCATGGACCCACTGAACCGCCTGTGCCCCCGGCGGAGACGATCATCATCCAGGATTTCGAGACCAACGCCACCCCCTATGATGCCTACAATGTGACCACCTCCATCGGCGACGTGGCGCATGGCGGCGTTGCCTCGCTGAAGAGCGAGAGCGGCGAAGGCGAATGGCACACGGCGGGCGTGAACCTGGGCGACGGTCCCGTGGACCTGACTCCCTACAACCGCCTGTGCTTCTGGGTCTACGATACCACCACATTCAATAACGGCATGGCCGCCAACACCGTGGGCGTGCGCCTCATTGACGCAGCCGGATCCCAGGTGGAGCGCTATACCGACAACGAAGGTGTTGGCGCGAATCCGAAGACCCGCCTGGAAGAATGGGTCCCGATGTGCATGAACCTGATCTCCTTCACCGACATTGATCAGACCCAGGTCGAGAAGATCGAGTTCACCATGTACTGGGCCGGTACCTATTACTTCGATGACATCACCCTGCTCCCCACCGACGCGGAAGCCCCGCTGGTTGGCGCTGGCGGTGGAGGTAAAGTGATTGTCACCAATATCCAGGGTTTCGAGGCTGAGGAAACCTACTACTCGGATTACCAGGCTGAACTGAGCCTTGCCACCGACATCTTCCACGGTGGCGCATCCTCGCTCAAGATGTTCTACGAGACCGGCGAATGGCACGCTTTCGGCGGCTATCCATCGACCCGCCCGGTAGACCTTTCCAGCATGGACAAGATCTGCTTCTGGATCATGGACACGACCACCAATAACAACGGCGCAGCCGATAACACCGTGGGCGTGAAACTCTTCGACGCTTCCGGCGCCAACGAGGAAGTCTGGACCGACAATGCCCTGGCGGGCATGAACGGCAAGACCGTCACCAACGAGTGGGTCCAGATGTGCATCAACCTGCCCGCCTACACCACCGTGGATCTGACCCAGATCGACAAGATCCAGTTCGCCTTGTATTGGGCCGGCACGTACTATGTTGACGACATCCAGGGCTATGGCCGTGTGGAAGCCGCAACCGAACCTGCCGTTGCCCAGGACTTCGAAACAGAGGGCGGTTATTACTCCGATTACCAGGCCGAACTGAGCCTCGCCACCGATGTGATCCATGGCGGCGCATCCTCGCTCAAGATGTTCTACGAGACCGGAGAGTGGCACGCTTTCGGCGCTTATCCGGGCACGCGTCCCTTCAATGCCCTGCCCTACAGCAAGGTCTGCTTCTGGATCATGGACACCACCACCAATAACAATGGCGCTGCCGATAATACCGTGGGTGTGAAGCTGTTCGATCCCAGCGGCGCCAACTCCGAGATCTGGACCGATCATGCCGGCGCGGGCGAGAACCCCAAGACCGTCACCAACGAGTGGGTGCAGATGTGCATCAACCTGAGCGCCTACAGCGGCATTGACCTGAGCCAGATTGACAAGGTTCAGTTCGCGCTCTACTGGGCCGGCACGTACTACGTGGACGACATCACCTTCGAACCTTAAACCATACCTGCAAGATCACCGGGGCTTGCTGGCAATTGCCAGCAAGCCCCACTCTCCTGGTAAGGATAAGAGCCATGAAAAAGCATCCCGACGAGAACGAGAATAGAACGGTCAGCCGCAGAGATTTTCTGAAACTCGGCGGGCTGGTGGGAGCCACTTCCCTTTTGACTGCCTGCGGTGTGAACGCTACGCAAACGATGAATGCCACCGAAGAGCCAACTTCCACATCCACACCGACCCCCGACCCGCAACCGGTTCTGCGTTTTGCCCATATCTCCGATATGCACATCCAGACCAGTTACCAGAGCCAGCGCCTGGCCCGCGCCCTGCGCAATATCCAACTTCTGACTCCGAGTGTGGATTTCATTTTCAACGCAGGCGATTGCATTATGGATTCACTCTATGCCACCAAGGACGAGGCGCTGGAGCAATGGGGCCTTTTCCACGCCGGGCTCCCGGCGGATTTTCCCATCCCTGTCCACCACGTCATCGGCAACCACGATGTATGGGGCTGGGGACTCAACCCAGAACGACAGGCGGAATACCTGAACGACCCGCTCTTCGGCAAGGGACTGGCATTGCAGCAACTCGGCCTGACAAACCGCTATTATTCTTTTGATCGGAACGGCTGGCATTTCATCGTGCTCGACAGCATCCATCCCGCTATCGTCGATTCGGAACATCCTTACACCGGCAAACTGGATGACGAACAATTCGCCTGGCTGAAACAGGAACTCGAAACCGTTCCTCCGTCCACGCCGATCCTGGTGGTCTCGCACATCCCCATCCTGTGCGCCTGCGAACTGCTGGACGGCAACAACGAGGCCAGCGGCAACTGGAACATGCCCGGCGCGTGGATGCACATTGACGCCCGCAAGTTCTGGGAATTATTCTGGGACCACCCCAACGTGAAACTCTGTCTGAGCGGTCACGCTCACCAGGTGGAAGATCTGCGTTATCACGGCGTTCGCTACGTCAACAATGGTTCCATCTGCGGCAACTGGTGGAACGGTTCTTACATGGACTGCCCGCCTGGCTACATGCTTTATGATCTGTATGCAGACAGTTCCGCTAATTGCGAATACATAATTTACTAGATTGACCTTTATTTTGTAGTTCGGAAGCATTTGTACCCGCAGGGTATGCTTCCGGTCAAACAAATCTTTCCCGGAGGTAGAAAATGATCAATCAAACTGTAAGACTTAGCCGTCGCGACTTTTTACGCCTGATGGCAATTGGAGCCGGGGCGGCAGCGCTCTCTTCCTGTGGGATAAAAACCGGAACTGAGACTGGCACAGGGGCCGCCAAGATAACACTTCAAACTGCCGGTTGGCCGATTGACATGCCCTTCACCAACGCCGAACTCTCGGCTTTCCAGCAGGGCTACAACAAAGCCTTCCAGCAATGGCTGGACCTGAACCCCGGCGTCAGCATGGAACAGATCGAGTTCAACGTCTGGTCGGGCGATGCCCTGCGCACCGCCGTGGCAGGCGGCACGGCCCCCTTCCACTACCCCATCGGCGTGCTTGGAGGCTGGAACGTGCCCGGCATCCAGGCTTCCTATGCCGAAGGCCTCTTCGCCGACATCACCACAGCCTTCAACAACAACGGGGTCCTCGACCTGCTGGACCCGAAAGTGGCCGCCGCCACATCTCGCTGGATGACCCAGGAAGGCGTCATCTTTGGCATCCCCTATGAAATCGTCTCCAGCGAAGGCTTCTTCTTCAACCGCGCCCACCTGGCCGAGATCGGCATGGACAGCATCCCGCTCGATTGGACCTGGGAAGACCTGCGTGAGATCGCCTTCAAACTGACCAAAGGCGACCGCAAAGGCCTCGCCATGGCTGCCTACGTGCTCGACTGGATCCTGCCCACATCAGGCATTGACTTCGACGGCCTGCTCACCCACTACCCCGTGCCGGGACGCGGTTTCAACTGGCGCTGGGACTTCACCACCTTTGCCGACGACATCGTGGCCGGCGTG
>VGNO01000040.1 GCA_016865985.1 Chloroflexota bacterium
CTTTGACCTTCCAGCAAATCGTCTTCTGGGCGGGAGCCGCATCGGGCGATGTGCCTGCCTGCCAACGGGCATCCAGGCGGCGCAGCAGGAAGATGACCAGCGCGGTGACAGCGATGGGGATCAACAGCCGCAGGCCGACGCCGGCCAGGAAGGATAGCAGGTCGTTCAACCAGTTCATATGGCAGCCTCCTATACCGGGTGTCCTGTCTGGGATTTGCGGATGGTCTCACCGGTGGCCAGTACCAGCGCCAGGGGGATGAGGATCCGGATTGCAGTCAGTGCGAGCAGGGCGAGGATGGTATTCATGGGCGCCTCCGTTCCTTTCATTGATTGGTTTCACCCTAAGTGTATGGATTTCCCCCTGCGTCGTACATTCGGAAGCGAGCCCATCTTCTCATGGGGAGCGCGCCCCACGACCGGGATGGGGTGCATGATGGATATTACAGCAGATACCCCAAGCAGGTAACTGCCAAGGGCTGGGATTGGGCGAAAATCCCAATCGTGATGGATGCAGGAGTGGCGATTCGATTATCGGTTTTCCCCCCTTTTTTGGATCCCGGGACGTAGCCCCACACAGGGGATGATGGACCGGTGCTCAAAAACTACGGGCGACGCGGATTCCCTGCGCGTAATCCCACTTGTCCATGTCCGGGATTGGAACGGTCAGACGGTCAGGTCAGGGAGTAGATCGGGCGGTCAGGCTTTAATGATCCCCCGCCTGATGGCGTAACGCACCAGTTCGGCGCGCGAGTGCAGGTTGAGTTTGTGCATCAGGTTCTCGCGGTGGCGGGCAACCGTCTTGGGGCTGATGACCAGCGCTTCAGCGATGGCCTCGTTGGTATCGCCTTCCGCCAGGCAGGCCAGCACCTGTTCCTCGCGCTCCGTCAGGTCGCTCCCGCTCCCTTTCGCACCGGCCGGGCGTTCCTGTGAGAGGTAATCGCGCACCAGCAATTTCGCCATGGATGGATACAGGTAGACCTCCCCGGCGGCTGCGGTGCGGATGGCGGTCAGCAGTTCCCCGGGGGCGGCGCGCTTGGGGACGTACCCGCTGGCCCCGGCCTCCAACATGCGGAAGAAATACTCCTCATCCTCGTGGATGGTCAGCGCCACCACTGCTGTCTGCGGGAACTGGTCTTTGATTACTTTCGTGGCTTCGATCCCGGACATGTCGGGCAGGCCGATGTCCATCAGTACCACCTGCGGTCGATCCTGGCGGACGGCGGCCAGCGCCTCCTGCCCGGTCCCAGCCTCTCCGATGATATCGACATCGGACTCGTTGCCGAGCAACATCCGCAGCCCGGAACGCACCACGGCGTGGTCATCGACCAATAACAGCCGGATCTTCATCCGCAGCCTCCTGTTGGTTGCCCCGGTTTGGGATGCTGACCTCGATCAGGGTCCCCTTGCCGGTGTAGGATTCTATCGAAAACTCTCCGCCCAGGTGGGTGGCGCGCTCCTGCATCCCCAGCAGGCCGAACGGACGCCGCCCGTGGCTTTCGGCGGTGACCCGGCGGGCGTCGAAGCCGCACCCGTCGTCCCGCACCTGGACCGAGATCTCCTCCGGGGTGTAGGCCAGGTGGATATCCACCTGGCTGGCGGCGGCATGTTTCACGATATTGGTCAGGGCTTCCTGGACGATGCGGAAAAGGGCGATCTTGGCGGCGTTGCTGCACGGGTACTCCTCGCCGCTGATCTCCACCCGCACTTTCATCGCCGAGCGTTCCTGGATCGTCCCGGCGTAATAGCGGAGGGCGGCCGGCAGACCCAGGTCGTCCAGGTGGGAGGGCCGCAGGTCGGCGATCAGGCGCTGGAGTTCCTGGATGGAGTGGGCCACCATGCCCTCCAGCTGGCGGGTGGTCCCGAGCGCCCTGGCGTCAGCCTGGAGGCGGGGGACGCTGGTGGCCAGGCTGCGCAATCCCATCCCGATGGCGGTCAACGCCTGGCCGGTCTCGTCGTGCAGGTCGCGGGCGATGCGCTGGCGTTCGGCTTCCTGAGCCGATACCACCCGCTGGAATAGTTCGCCCTGCAGCAGTTCCCGTTCACGCGCTTCGCGCAGGCGGGCATCCTGCAGGTCTGCGATCTTGCTTTCCGTCTCCACCTGGAAGGCGCGCAGGAAGCGGATCACGAAGACTGCCGCCAGCACCGCCAGGGCGGCGCGGAAGAACTGTACCGGGAAGCCGAACCAGTCCTGGAACAGTTCCTGGTTGATGAGTTGTGACGGCGGCAGGGCGGTGGCGCGGGTGAACATCTGGCCTACCAGTCCGTACCATGCAAAGGCCACCGCCGCCCATAGCGCATCCTGCCCGAAGCGGATCAGGCCGCTGCGGCGGAAGACGCGCTGCTGGACGACCAGCCCGGCGGCGGTCAGGGCGGCTGCCGGGATGGCCAGGCTGTACCGTGTCCAGACATCGGCGATGTCCCACATCTGCTCGGGGGCGTAACGGCCGCGCAGCAACAGGATGCCGAAGACCCAGACCGCTTCCAGGCCGAGTGGGACGAGCATCACCAGGCGCTGCGAAACCGGGGTGACAGCCAGCAGGTAACTGCCGAAGGCTGCCAGGGAAATGAATGATATTGCCAGGATTGCCAGCAGGACCCCCTCGAAAACCACAGTCTCATTGTGCCCGATCAGGATCTCCATCTGGTTGAACATTTCCAACCATTCGTGCAGTCCATGTACCAGGCCGAAACCCGCCAGCGGGCGGAGGGCTTTCCGCAGCCGCAGGTCGGGGGCGCGCCCGCCCTCGACCGCCACCAGCAGGCCCATGCTGAAGAAAGCCAGGCCGTAGAGGAAATAAACTACGATGATCGAATGCAGGTGCATGGTGGGTGGGATGGGGATGCGAACGGCTTATTCGCCGCGCCGCAGACGGATGCCGCATGCCCGGCAGAAAACATCCCCAGGCTGGGCGCGCCGTCCGCAGGCATGACAGTAGGCTTCAGCGCCGGGCTCCGTCTCTTCCTTCCAGTGGGAGGTGTGGCGCGCCCGCCGGGATGGTCCACCCGACCTGCGGCCTGCCAGCGAGCCGGCCAGGAAAACGGCCGCGATCACCAGCAATAGACCGAGGATCCCGATCCCGACCGGCAGCAGCCAGGGCTGGTCCAGGATGCCGGCGCTGCCGCCCTCATCGAGCGGGGCGACCGGTTCCACCTGCAGGCCGGAGACGCTCAGGCGGTCGGTGCTTTTCTGGTAGTCGATGGATAGATCGAAAACCTGCCCCGCATCCAGGCGACCGGCAGAGAGAGAGTAGTAGGCCAGCCCGTCCCCGCTGGCGCCAAGCGAAGCCAGGACCGGGTCGCTCTGCAGGCTGGAGGCTTCGACCGGCAACTTGAAGAAGATGGTCATGGCGTCCACGGCATAATCACTGGGCCACTGGAAATCATAATGCCGGGCGGAGTCCTGGCGGGGGAGGGGGGCGTAGTACTCCACCTGCGCCTGGCCGCTGGTGGCGGTGAAGGTAAGCGTCGCCCGGCCGGTGGGTTGCTCCTCGTACTGGTGGGGGGCGGTGAGCAGCGTGCCGCTGCCATCCATGACAGCCACCGCGTTGACCTGCACGCCGGCCGGGAGGCTGAGGGCCAGTTCCAGCGGCAGGGACTGGGTGGGTGGAAGGTACAGGCGGTAGATGACCAGCATCTCGGGCCGGTCATATTCAGGCCACAGTTCGACTTCCACCAATGAAAACCGGATTGACTCCTGCGCCCGGACAGGCGCGACCGGCAGCAGGATTGCCAACAGGAAAACCAGCAGGATCGCCTTGCGCATTCTGTTCCTCCAACTCGTATAGTTGCCCTATCTTACCATGCCGGGTAGGGACGGGGAAGCAGGGCGGACGGATGCCGCCCGCGCCCGCACCAGTTCCAGTACCAGGCGGTTGGCGGGGGCTGCCAGGCCCGCCTCCTGCGCGGCGCGCACCACCGCCCCGCAGATGGATTCGATTTCGGTCGGGGCGCCGCGCCGCACATCCTGCAACATGGAGGAGACATTCCGGGCTGTGCGCCTGGCGACCGCCTCCGCCGCCTCGACCGGGTCGCCGAACGGCAGGCCGATCCCCAGCCCGGTGGCCACGCCGGCCGTCTCCTGCGCCAATTCGGCCATCAGGCGCCGCGCCGGAGGGCAATCCAGCAGGCCGCCGTTGGGCAGGTCCAGCAGGGCCGTGAGGGGATTGATGGCACAGTTGACGACCAGTTTCCCCCAGGCGAGCGACCGCACATCCGCCATGACTTGCAGGTCGAAACCGGCGCGCCGCAACCACCCGGCGAGTGGGGCCAGGCGCGGGTGTTGCTCGATGGCAAGCGTCCCTTCGCCTCCCAGGCGGGCGATGCCTGGTTCGATCAGCGCCGCCCCGGTGGTGGTGACGCCCTGGGCGACTCGCTCCGCGCCGCACCCCTGTGCCAGGATTTCCCGGTTTCCCAGCCCGTTCTGGAGGGTGACCGCCAGCCCGTCTCCAGCCAGGCAGCGCGCCAGCGCCCGGGCGCTGGATTCGGTCTGCCAGGATTTGACCAGCACCAGGGCATGGCGCGGCCGGCCGCATTCCCCCGCATTCCGCGCCACCCGCACTTGGGCGGTGTGCGGGGTCCCGGCTGAGTCGACCCAGCGTGCCCCGTCCCGCAGGGCGTCGAGTCCCTCCGGCCAGGAGCCGAGCAGGGCAACACCTGCCCCGGCCTCGGCCAGCCGGGCGGCAAAGAGAGTCCCCAGGGCGCCGCTGCCGACGACCAGGATCTCGTCCATCCGGCGCCTCACCCGGCGGCCTTCAGGAGCAGTTCCCATTCTTCGTCTGGCATCTCGACTTCATGTTCGGCGGCCGGGAAAACGCCGCCCTCGACCTCGTCCTTGTATTCCCGGACGGCGCGCAGCATTTCGCCATGGAAGTCTGCATATTTCTTGACGAAATGCGGCGTGAAGCGTTCGAACAAGCCGAGCAGGTCATGGGTGACGAGCACCTGCCCATCACACCCACCCCCGGCGCCGATGCCGATGGTCGGGATCTCCAACCGGTTGGTTATGAGGCTGGCCAGCCGCGCCGGGACGGATTCGAGCACCAGGCTGGTACAACCGGCTTCCTCCAGCAGGCGGGCATCCTCCAGCAGCCGGGTGGCGGCGGCTGCCGTCCGGCCCTGGGGACGGAATCCGCCAAACTGGTTCACCGATTGGGGTGTCAGGCCGATGTGACCCATGACCGGGATGCCGGCGCCGACGATGGCGCGCACTGCTTCCAGACGGTCCCGCCCGCCCTCCAGTTTGACGGCATCCATCCCGCCTTCCTGGAGGAAACGCCCGGCGTTGCGCACCGCCTCCGGCACGCTGACCTGGTATGACATGAACGGCATGTCTCCAACCAGCAGGCTGTTGCTGGCGCCGCGGGCGACCGCCCGGCAGTGGTGGAGCATCTCTTCCATGGTGACGGGCAGGGTGGTGGGGTAGCCCAGAACCACCATGCCGAGTGAATCGCCGACCAGGATGATGTCCAGGCCGGCTGCATCCAGGGCCAGGGCGGTCGGGTAATCGTAGGCGGTCAGCATGGTGATCGGCTCGCGACGCGCCTTCTTCTTGCGCAGCGCCGGGACGGTCACTTTCTTCCGTTCGGGAGTGGAAATGGGAACAGGGGAGACTGTGGACATGGTACCCTCCGTGCAAGGTAGGGGCCTTCGGGCTTTTCGGCAGCCCGCCCAGCCGCTTGGGAACAGGTTCTGGTTGTACATCCTGCCATCGCGTTCACGCGGATACGCGTGGCAAGGTCATTATTCCACAGAATCCGGCTTGTGGCAATCTTTGTTTTTGGGAAGTGGCGAATAAAGTGGGGAAAAACATTGAACCGCAGAGCGCGCGGAGTTCGCGGAGAAATTCAAAGGAATATCTCTGTGCACTTTGCATACTCTGCGGTAAAAAATATAGGATAACCCACCGTGTTAGGCGCTCTCTGTTTTTATGGAACTCTTCCCTGCTTGCGCCTTTTGCCCTATAATCGCTCTGTGTAATCAATTCATCCATCTACAGGAGCATGCCATGCGTCGGACATTCAGTTTTTTCATCGGGATTGTGGTGGGTGGCCTGGTTGGCGCCACGATGGCGTTGTTATTCGCCCCCGAGTCGGGTCAGGAACTGCGCGGCCAGATCGGCGAACGCGCCCGGAGTTTTGCAGGCGAGATCCGCCAGGCGGCCAGCAGCAAGCGCATCGAACTCCAGCAGCGGTTGGATACCCTGCGCACCCCGCGCCCGTAACCTACCGATTGTTGATCCCCGAATAGAAGGCAGCAGCCTGCGCCATGCAGGCCGCATAACCGGCGCGCGCGCCGGTTATTTTTTTGTTCTCGAGCGCCGCCCGATGCCGCAGGCCGGTATCCCCCAGGGCCTGGAGGATGGCCTGCGCCAGGCTGGCCGGGGAGGCCGGGTCGATGATCAAGCCGTTGATGCCGGGCGCGATCCACTCATGCAAGGACTCTACTTCACCGACGATCGGGAAGCAGCCGCAGGCCATCGCTTCCAGCAGGGTGTTGGGCGTCCCATCGTGCGTGCTGGGCGATACCATGATTGCTGCCGAGCGGAACAGTTCGCCCATGCCGTTGTGTGGAAGGGAAAGCAACAGTTCGACCGAATTCCCAATGCCCAGTTTCTCGATCCAGGCTGCGGCTTGCGGTTCCCCGGCCATTGAAGGGCAGAGGAAGCGCGCCTGCGGGTATTCCTGCAACACCAGCGGGATGGCGCGGAAGAAGGTGTCGTTGCGAACGTAGCCGCGGAAGCCGCGCGGGTTGACGATCACCGGAGCGGTCACAAGCCGTTCGGGGGGGTGGAACAGGCGGGTGTCGATCCCCCCGTTCCCCGGGACGACCAGGGTTGGTTTTCGCCGCTCGAAGCCCCATTCCTGCGCCAGGCGCACATCGCGGCGGCAGTCGCTGTGCAGGGCCGCGGCGGTCCGCATGGTCCGGCGCGTCCAGGTCGCCATCAGGGGGGTGGAACGGGCGTGCAGGCTGAAATCGTTGCCCCAGGCCGAGACCACTAGTGGGACTCCCAACCCGGCCCCGGCCGCCGCCATCCCCTCGTAGGGGATGCGCAGGGCATGCACCAGGTCTGGTGCGATCTCCGCTGCTGCTTCCCTCAATCCGGGCGCAGCCCGCCAGAGGGTCAGCGGGCCGAGCCACTGTCGCAGCGCCAGGCGCAGGCGCAGCGCCCCGGCGCCCCACAACGGGTTTCTCCGTCCCGGCCCCCCCATCCCTTGCGGCCGCGCCCCGGAGAAGGCGACCGGGATGAGGCGGAAGGAAGCCAGTCCCGGCAGCGGCGGGCAGGGGAAGGATGAGGCCAGGTGGACTTCGTCGCCGCGCTCGATCCAGTAGCGCAGCCACCCGGCAGTGATCGGGGAACGCCCATCGGCGTAGAAAAGGATTCGCATCTCGGTCTCCGGCGGAAATATACCACAGCCGGAACCCTGGGCGGAATGCGCTATCGAATTGACGAATCAGGCCGGAACAGGTATAACCAGAATCCAGAGACGGAGAAAACCATGAAAGCCTGCCGCATCCTGCTGGTGGAAGATAATCCGGACAACTTCGAACTTATCCGTTTCCTGCTCGAACGGGAGGGTTACCAGGTGTTGGAAGCCCGCGATGGCAGCCAGGGACTCCGGATGGCGCGCAGCGAGCGCCCCGACCTGGTCCTGATGGATCTCTCCCTGCCGCAGGTTGATGGCTGGTCGGCAGCCACCCAACTGAAGGCCGACCCGCAGACGGCCGGGATCCCGCTGGTTGCCATCACGGCCCATACCCTGCCCGGCGACCGTAAACGTGCGCTGGAATCGGGATTCGACGGGTACATATCGAAACCGATCAATGTCACCAGCCTGAACGAGACTGTAAAGAAAGCCCTCGAAGGAAAATGAATCCTGCTCCGAAAAAGGGAAGACTATGAGCCCGAAAGAAGAAAAAGAAACCTCCACTGCCCGCTATGCCCTGATCGGCACGATCATCACCGCAGTCATCGGCCTGGCTGGGACGGCCATCACCATCTACTTCCAGACCGTGGCGCCGGCCCAGATCGCCCTCCGCTCGACCCAGACCGCCGAGATGCGCCAGACCCTGGCAGCCGCCGCCACCCAATCGGTGACGCCGACCCGCACGCCCTCGCCCACCCCGGTCACACCCACGGCGGTCGTCCCCACCCATCCGCCCACACTTACCCCCGTCCCACCGACCGCCACCCCGACCCTGACCCCAACGCCGACCTTCAACGGCCTGAAATTCTGCATCAACCCGCGCAATGTCAATGTGCGCTCCGGCCCGGATGTTGCCTTCGAGGTGGTCGGCTGGCTGACCTTCGAGGACTGCCTCTACTTCGATGGCCGCACCGCCGATAACGGTTGGCTGCGGATCGAGAGCGGCCAGCCGCTCTACATGGATCTGGGCGGCAACTGGGTGCGTTCGGACCTGGTGCGCCCCCCCGATTTCGACCAGTTGCCGGAACTGGAATCTCCCCCCATCCCCACTCCCACGCCGACCCCCGAAGGTTGAACGGGGCGGCCAGAGGGCTCCGGGGCAGGCGGCCTGCACAGCCGCCTTTTTTTTTCTGGTATATTTAGCCCGGAAATACCAAAACCAACCGAGAGGTAGACCATGAAACAAATCTGTGTCATCGGCGTTGGCTATGTTGGCCTGGTCACCAGCGCCTGTTTTGCCGACCTGGGCAACCGGGTTGTGGCGCTGGACGTCAACGAACAGCGGATTGCGAACCTCAAGAAAGGCGTCATGCCGATCTACGAACCGGGGCTGGAGGAACTCGTGGAGCGCAACGTGAAAGCCGGCCGCCTGTCCTTCACCACTTCCTACGCCGAGGCTTTGAAAGGGGCGCAGTTCGCCTTCATCGCAGTCGGGACACCCTCCAGCGTCAACGGGGAAGCGGACCTGCAATATGTTGCCGACGCTGCCCGCACCATCGCCCGGACGATGACCGCGTCCCTGATCATCATCAACAAGTCCACCGTCCCGGTCGGGACCGGGGACTGGGTGGCGGACATCGTGAAGTCTGCCCAGCCGGAGCCGATCCCGTTCTCGGTCGTCTCCTGCCCCGAATTCCTGAGCGAAGGGGTGGCGATCGGCGATTTCATGCAGCCTCATCGCACAGTGCTCGGTTCGCTCGACCGCGAGGCGGCCGAACAGGTGGCCCAATTGCACCTGCCGCTGCGCGCCCCGATCATCATCACCGACCTGCGCACAGCCGAGATGATCAAATATGCCTCCAATGCCTTCCTGGCGACCAAGATCTCGTTCATCAACGAGATTGCCAACATCTGCGAGGCGCTGGGAGCGGATGTGAAGGAAGTGGCGGTTGGGATGGGTTACGACAAGCGGATCGGGTCGCTCTTCCTGAACGCCGGTCTCGGCTGGGGCGGTTCATGCTTCCCGAAGGATGTCAAGGCGCTGGCCTTCATGGCGGCCGAGAAAGGACGCCACCCGCAACTGCTCAACGCCGTGATGGACATCAACTACGACCGGCGCAAGATGGCGGTCACCCGCCTGGAGGAGATGCTTGGCAGCCTGGACGGCAAGGTGGTCGGCCTGCTGGGGCTGGCCTTCAAACCCAATACCGACGATATGCGCGATGCCCCGTCCGTGGATATTGCCCAGGACCTGGCAGCCAGGGGCGCAGCTGTACGAGCCTACGACCCGATCGCCCTCGAGGGAGCGCGCGCCCTGCTCCCGGAGGCGACCATGTTCACCGACCCTTACCGGATGGCCGAAGGCTGCGATGCCCTGGTGGTGGTCACCGAGTGGAACGAGTTCAAACAACTCGACCTGGAACGCATCCACGGCTCGCTCAAGCGCCCGGTAGTCTTCGATGGGCGCAACATCTACGACCCCGCCTACATGGAACTGCTCGGTTACGAATACCGCTGCTTCGGGCGCGGCTCCGATGGCGGGTAACCTGTCTGCCACGCCCCCTGTCTGTAACTACGAGGGCTCCGATTACCAGGACTCCTTTTGGGGACGCGGCGGGAGGGCATACGAGGATGCCTGCGAAGCCATCGCCCTCTCCCGCCTGCTCCCCGCTGGCGGGAGCCAGATGTTGGAACTCGGTGCCGGGGCGGGAAGGAACACACCGCGCTACACGGGTTTCGAACACATCACGCTGGTGGATTACTCGACCACCCAACTCTCCCAGGCGCGTGCGCGCCTGGGAGATTCCAAACGATTCACCTACGTGGCCGCCGACATCTACCGCCTGCCCTTTGCGGACGGGCAGTTCGACGCCGCCACCATGATCCGCACCCTGCACCACATGGCCGACGCCCCGGCCGCCCTGGCGCAGGTGCGGGGGACCCTCCGGCTGGGGGCGGTCTTCATCCTGGAATATGCCAACAAGCAGAACCTGAAAGCCATCCTGCGCCGCCTGCTGCGCCGCCAGGCCTGGGACCCGTTCTCGTTGGAACCGGTCGAATTCGCCGAACTGAACTTCGACTTCCACCCAAAAGCCGTCGCCAACTGGCTGGCGGCAGCCGGCTTCAGGGCGGAACGCCAGCGCACTGTCTCCCACTTCCGCCTCGGTCTGCTCAAACGCCTCGTTCCTCCCCGCCTGCTGGCAGCCGCCGACCGGCTCTTCCAACCGACAGGCAACCTCTGGCAGTTGACGCCCAGCGTCTTCGTCCGGGCGGTGGCCGTGGGCGGTCTTCCCGCTCCCAGCGCGCCAGCGGACGGGTTGCCGCGCTTCAAGTGCCCGGCTTGCGGGCATGCTCCATTGGACAGCCGGCCCGCCACCCTGGACTGTCCGTCCTGCGACCGGAGGTGGGCATTCCGCGACGGTATCTACGATTTCAGGGAACCTGCCTCAAACGGGAACCCCATTATTCCCCAGCCCTGACCTCGAGATGGACGCCGGCCAGCCGCCAACACCCACCCAATTCCTCGATGGACGCGCCGCCCTGGCGCTGGATGAACTAATCCAGGCGATCCGCTGGCAGCGCCCGTGCATCGTACTGGCCGTCTACCGCTCCGAGTTCGTCCGCCTCCGCCTCCAGTCCCGCCTGGAGGCGGCGTTGATGCAGCAGGGACAACGAACGGCCACCATTACGGTCGATCCCGTCCGCTACGACCTGCCGCTGCTCCTTTCAGCGGAGCCGCTGCGCGCAGGGACGGTCTTTTTTGCTTCCGGCATGCAATGGGGCGGGGGGAGGGGCCGCCGCAACGCCTACCGGGCGCTCAACCTGCACCGCGAGACCCTGGTGGAAAATCGCCTGCGTGTTATCCTCTGGCTGACCCAATCCGAAGGCGCCTCCCTGCCGCGCTATGCGCCCGATTTTTGGGCTTTCCGCCACCACGTCTCGGAGTTCCTGGAACTTCCGCTGCCGGATGATTTCCTCCCGACGGGAGTCCAGCCGCTGGAGGGGGACCCTTCCAGGACGATGGATGCGGCATATGGAGCCGTGCGGGGCGACCCGGCCTCGTCCTCCACCTGGCTGGCGCTGGCGGAAATCCAGTCTCGCCTGGGCTGCTACGAAGAGGCGCGGGACTCCTTCCGCCGCGCCGCCCGTCTCGACCCGGGCGGGAAAGCCGCCTGGTCCGGCCTGGCCCGCCTCTACGCCCACTGGGGTCAGCCCCGGCTGGCTGCCCGTTACCGGCGCCGGGCGGGATGATTCTGCGGTGCGCGAATCGCCATCTTTTTTACCTACCGCGCCCGGTCCATCCCCTCTATAATCAAAATAGAGCTATCCTATCCAACCAACATACCGGGAGCCTATGTCGAAATATATCGTTACCGCATCTGTCCTGACGGTCCGCTCCGGACCGGCTACTACATACAAAGCCGCTGGCTACCTCAAAGAGAACGACCTGGTCGAGTCTCTGGCTTCGACTGAAGACCGCGCCTGGGAAAAAGTGCTGGCGCCTTCCGGTCTGACAGGCTGGTGCTCAGCCAAATACCTGTCGCCAGTCGGCGGGCAGGGCGCCGGGGGCCCACCGCTGCTGGGTCGCGGTGCAGTCAAGCCAATTGGCATGTTCCTGCGCCAGGGTCCGGCATCCAACCGGCGGATCGTCGCCTTCCTGAAACGCGGCGCTGGGGTGGACCTGTTGGAATCGGCGCTGGATGGGGTCTGGGTGCGGGTGCGGACCGGGAACGTGGTCGAAGGTTGGTGCCTGCGCCGTCACCTTGCCGAGGAATCGTTACCCGTCCCTCTCCCGCCCGAGACCGGGATGCACCGCCTGACCCGTTCCAATGTCCCGCTCCACCAGAACCCAGGTCCGGAATACCCGGTCATCGGCCAGGTCCCGGGGGATTGCCTGGTGGATGTCAGTAACAACACCGATGACGGCCTCTGGAAGAAGGTCGCCACCCACCTGGGGGCCACCGGCTGGTGCCTGTCCGAGTTCCTCTCGGCGGTGGGGGAGGCCGGGCAACCAGCCGCCAGCGAGGAGTTCCCCTGGATGCCAATCGCCTTTGGCGAACTCGGCGTGCGGGAGTATCCCGGGAGCAAACACAACCCGCGTGTCCAGGAATACCTGGCCAGCACCGTCCTGGGTTCGGGCCCGGCCCTGCCGGACGAGACCCACTGGTGCGCGGCATTTGTCAACTGGTGCGTGGAAAAGGCCGGCATCGCCAGCAACAATTCCCCGATGGTGCAGTCCTGGGCCAAATGGGGACAGGCGCTCCAGGCGCCGCGCCGCGGCTGCATCGTCACGTTCAAGTGGGAGGATGGCGGCTCGCATGTCGCCTTTTATACCGGCGCCAGCGGGGACAAGGTCTTCGCCCTGGGCGGCAACCAGAACGACGGGGTCTGGATCATGGCTTACCCCCGCCAGACCGTCAGCGCCTGCCGCATCCCTCCCGGCTGGCCGTTGGAGGCGCCTGCTGCGCCGCGTTCCGGGTGACGCCGGGGAACCATCGCGGATGACGGTGGGACGGTGAAACTGGTGGTATAAATGGCCTTGGAACCCACCCGGAAGGAGCCATGGAGGCCATGAACGTCATTAACTACCTGCCCATCCTGCTGGCGGCTGCCACGGTCGTCCTGTTGGGGATCGCCATCCGGCGGCAGGCTTTGGAACGATTAGGCGGGTTGATCCTGTTCGGCCTCTCGCTGCTGCTCCTGGCCGGGGTGCGACTGCTATACCTGCTGGATGGGGGACTGGTTGCCGGGGCGCTCCGCCTGGTGACCGGCCTGGGTTACCTGGGGCTGACGCTGGCCCCGATCGGTATATTCATTTTTACCGCCCGTTACACCCGGAATCCGCGCTTCCTGTCCCTGCCGGTGGCGGCGCTGGTCCTGGCCGTCCCGGTCGCCCTGCAAGTCCTGCTCCTGACGGATGGCTGGCAGGGCTTTTTTTTGGAGTCGGGGGCTGACCCGAATGGCCTGGCTGTCCACCCGGGGGTCATCTGGCGCGAGGTCGCTGCCTTCTACATAATTTGCATTTCCGCCGGCGCCGCCGGTCTGTTGCTCCTGCCGTTCAGCGCCAGTCCTCGTCCGTTCCGCCGGCAGGGTGGATTGTTGATGGCGGGCAGCCTGGTCTCGGGGTTGCTATCGGTCCTGGCAGTCTTCCTCGATCCGTTCCTCCATCAATCGCCGCTTGCGCTTCTCGGCCTGGCCGTCAATGGCCTGGCTGTTGCCTACTGCATGCGGAGCCGGGCTTCGTTCGAGACCGTACCCATCCCGCGCCAGGCGGTGATCGAAAACCATCCCGATGGGATTGTCGTCCTGGATGGCAGGGAGCGTATCGTGGATATGAACCGGACGGCGGAGGAATTCATCGGCATCACCCGCCACCGCGCCTTCGGCCAGCCGGTCGAGACCGTGCTCGAGAACTGGGCCGATTTGCCCCAGGTGAACGGCGCTGGGCAGGCTGTCCTGCAGGGGAGCGTCTGGCACAGCGACGGGTTGAGGCATTACGAGGTCTATGTCTTACCCATGCTGGATGGTTTGGGGCAGCCGCACGGCAAGATCATCACCTGGAAGAATGTCACCGAGCAGAAGAAACAGGCGGACGCCTGGCAGCGCACCCGGGACGGCATCTTCGCCCTCCAGCAATCCATCTCCGGGGCGGCCGGGCGTTCGATGGACTGGAAGGAGTTCCTGACCCAGGTCATGTACCAGGCGGTCTACTCATTCCATTGTCAGGCCGGCGTCATCTTCCTGGTGGAACAGGACCCGGTCGCGGCTGCGGCGAGGCTCTCCCTGGTGACGCAGCATGGACTGGCAGGCTCGGACCAGGAACAGGAGATCGCCTTCTGGGAATCAAGGGACCTGGCGCAACGGGCGCTCCAGACCCGGGAGATCGTCCATGCCCCGGGAACGGGCAGCGGTGGGGCGCTGCTGAAAGCCATGGCAGACCGCGGCTATGTCTCGCTGCTGGTCGCGCCCCTGCTGGTGGACAGGAACGTCATCGGCGTGATCGGGCTTGGACGGCGCGAGGGAATCCCGTTTGGGGCGGACGACGCAGCCCTGGTGCGGTTGACCGCGGATGAGACCGCTGCCTACCTGCACAGCGACCAGCAGAGGGAACTGGCGGTTGCCCAGGCTGAGCGCCAGCGGATCGTCAAGGACCTGCACGACTCGATCAACAACAGTCTCCTCGGCCTGATCAACCTGATCGAGGCCGCCCGGTTGGGGCTCCGGAACAATGCCGTCACAGACCTCGCCCCGATCCTGGACAAGGTCAGCGAGAATGCCCGTCACGCTTTGAAAGAGATGCGGTTGTTCATGTTCGAGTTGTCGCCGGTCGACCTCAAGCGGGAGGGGTTGGTGGCCGTGCTGAACCGTCGCCTGGCGGCGGTCGAAGGCCGGACGGACGTGGCGGTCAAATTCGTCACCGGGGATGGCATCACCCTGGCGCAGGAAAAGCAGGTGGCGCTCTATTTCATCGCCCAGGAAGCGCTCAACAACATCCTGAAACACTCGAAGGCGCGCAACATCGACGCCTCGCTCAGCCAGGAGGGCTCGATCGTCAGCCTTGTCATCGCGGACGACGGGGTCGGGTTCGATCCGGCGCACGTCTATCCCGGTTCGATCGGCTTGCGCAGCATGCGGGAACGCGCCGCCCAGATCGGGGCCAGGTTCAGCCTCGAATCGGCGCCCGGTTCGGGCACCCGGGTGGAGGTCTCCATCCGGGGGGACAAACTGACTGCCCGTATTGTATAATTGCCGCAGCATGAACAAGATCCGTGTCCTCGTCGTGGACGACCAGCATGTGATCCGGGAAGGCATCGTTGCCATCCTGTCCTTCCAGCCCAATATCGAAGTGGTTGGGCAGGCGCGCGACGGGAGCCAGGCTGTGGAAATGGCTCAGCAGGTGAAACCGGACGTGATCCTGCTCGACCTGATGATGCCGGTGCAGGACGGGCGGGCGACCATCCCGATCATCAAGAAACTCCTGCCTGATACCCGCATCCTGGTCCTGACCAGTTATGGCGAGACCGACCTGGTCTACAGTTCCATCAAGGCCGGCGCGCTGGGTTACCTGCTCAAGGACGCCACCTATGAGCAGTTGCTGTACGCCATCAATGAAGTAGCGCGCGGCGAGTCATTCATGCACCCATCGATTGCCATGAAGGTCATACAGGAGATCGACAATCCGACCGAGACCCTCTACACACCCGAACCGCTCACGCCGCGCGAAATGTCGACCCTCAAGTTGATCGCCCGCGGTCTCAGCAACCAGGAGATCGCCCAGAAGATGTATGTCAACGAGCGCACCATTGCCAAGTATGTCAGCAGCATCCTGAGCAAATTGCACCTCGCCAACCGTACCCAGGTGGCGCTCTATGCGCTGCGGGAGGGGATCTCCAACCTCTCGGATGACCCGGTAACCTGAACTGCTCCCACACCCGCCATCCACCCCGGAGACTGCCAAACAAGGCAGTCTCCGTTCGATTCCCGGCAATTCTCCGCCGGCCGCCAGCCTGGATGCGTGAGATGATGCTTGCCGGCAAGACAGTGGAAGGGATTATCCGCCATGGAATCAGGATACGCATTTATGCCCATACGCGGCGGTCGGAATCATTCCGAAAATGCCCATATCCGATTCACATGTTTTTCAGGTTCCCGGCACGAGCCGGCGTCCCTATAATGTGTGTAGCAACAAGCCCTATTACCGGTCCGGCAGGAAAGGTGTACGAAATGTTCTTCGGTCAGAGTATCGTCCCAATCGACCCAGACAACCAGGTGGCGCTCCCAGGCAACCTGGCGGTTTCCCTTTCCCGCCAGGTGTACCTGACCCAGGGATTCGATCGCAACCTGCTGCTCTTCCCGGAGGGCGCCTTCAAGTTCCTCTATGACCAGATGCTCAGCATGAACCTGGCCGACCCCAGGGCGCGCCTCCTGCTGCGGATGATCCTGGGGACCGCCGTGGCGGCCACCCTCGGACCGACCGGCGAACTCGACCTGCCGGCCGTCTTGAAAGATTTCGCCCGGCTCGGAGACCAGGCCGCCATCATAGGCCAGGGGAGTTTCATCGAGATCTGGGACCCGGAACAGTGGAGCCGCCAGGAAATGTCCTACCAGGACGTGGAAGCGGACCCGGAACGCTACGCCAGTTTCAGCATCACTTTCGCCTAGCGGAAATCCCGCCGGGCGCGACCCACCATCAAGGAGATACCATGACTCTGCTGGGTTTGGACTTATCGAAATGGAACGGCGCCTGGAATGCCTCGAAAGCGAAGGAGGCCGGGGTGGTCTATGTCTTCATCAAGGCCTCCCAGGCCGTCCACATGGACCCGCGTTTCGAGGAGCACTGGAAGAAAGCCAAGGACGCCGGCCTGCTGCGCGGCGCCTACCATTACCTGGATTATACCGAACCGGCCGCCACCCAGGCGGATTACTTCATCGATGCGATTGCCGCAGACCCCGGTGAACTCCCCTCGGTGGTCGACTACGAAGAGAAACGCACCGACGGCGATTACAACCTCTGTCGCTCCTATTTAAGGGATTTCCTGAAACAACTCCAATCCCGCGGGGTCAAACCGATGATCTATACCTCGCGCGGCTTCTGGACGAAGTACGGCGACACCTCCGAATCCTGGCTGCAATACCCGCTCTGGCTGGCAAACTGGCTGAACACCGAGTCCCCGGCCCTGCCCAGCCCCTGGACGAAGTGGGCCTTCTGGCAGTACACCTCCGACGGCGACGGCCAATCGGTCGGGACCGAAAGCGCCCGGGTGGACATGAACCGCTTTGCCGGGAGCCTGGATGAACTGAAGAGTTTCGCGGCGACCTATCGACCGGTCATCGCCAGCCAGGCGCCCGTCCCCGCCCAGACCGAGGAGGACCGCATCGGCGCCCTGGAACACCTGCTCTCCAACCTGGAACCGGTCATCACCGAGGCTTTCACCGGGCTGGAGGAACGCGTCCTGGCGCTCGAAAGCGGCGGTGTGACGGGTGAAGGCGGCGGGTCTCTGCCGGCCTACGAACTGCGCATCTCGGCCCTCGACCAGAAGGTCAATTCTGCCAGCGTCCAGGGTGCGGCGCTGGCGGAACAGGTCGCCGCCATCAACCAGCAGTTGACCGCCATCAAGCAGTTCATCACGGCCCTCCCCCAGGCCGTCCCCGCCTCGCTGGCGACCATCGAACAGCGCCTGGCAGTCCTCGAACAGCAGATACCTGCCGCCCAGTCCGCCCCGGCGCAGGGAGGCGCACCGGCCTCCAACGGGACCTATGCCATCTGCAATGTGCGCGGCCTGAACGTGCGCAAAGGTCCCGGCCTGGGATACCCGATCGTAGCCGGGCTGGATTACGGCCAGCGGGTGAAGGTGCTGGGGCGCGAGGGCGGCTGGGCGCAGTTGGAAAGCCCGGCCGGCTGGTCGGCCGAAATGTACCTGACATTCTCATGATCCCATCATCGATCCTGGCTGGCGCGATTGGCCGGGCGGCATCCATCCCTGAGGTCTTATGAACCACTACGAATACATCCAGGCAACCGATTTCAACCGGGCATGGCTCAACTTCGAACTCGACCTGCCCCTGACCCCCGGCCGTAATGGGAAGGCGAACCCGTTCTATATCAACCGGCCGGGCAACCCGATCGCCGAACTGACCGATTCCCTGCTGGCGCCATTCTACCGCCCGCCCAAGTTCTATTTTTCCGGCCACCGTGGTTGCGGCAAGACCA
>VGNO01000041.1 GCA_016865985.1 Chloroflexota bacterium
GAGGCGGTTACCAGGCGCCACGGCCTGCGACTCATCTTCGATGCCGCCCACGGCGCCGGGGCGTGTTACCAGGGGACGCCTGTCGGAAGACAGGGCGACGCCCAGGTTTTCAGCCTCAGCCCCACCAAGTTGCTCATCACCGGGGAAGGCGGCATCGTCGCCACCGAGGACGAGCAACTGGCCGCCCAGGTCCGAATGGGCCGGGAATACGGCAACGATGGAAATTACGACAGCGCTTTCGCCGGGTTGAACGCCAGGATGCCGGAGTTCAACGCCCTGCTCGGGTTGCACAGCCTCAGCCGCCTCGAACAGGCTGCTGAACACCGCAACGAGACCGTTGCACTGTTCCAGGAAGTACTTGGGCGTCTGCCCGGCATCGGTTTCCAGCGAGTGCGCAGCGGCGACCGTCATTCCTACCGCGAGATCTCCATCACCATCGATGCCGATACCTTCGGCCTGACGCGCGACGAACTGGCGCTGGCGCTGGCTTCCGAAAACGTGGACAGCCGGAAATACTACGAACCTCCCGTCCACAAGCAGACGGCCTACCGACCATTCTATGACAGCCAGCCCTTACCCAATACAGACTGGTTATCGTCCCACAGCCTGAGCCTGCCGATGTGGTCGCACATGAGCGCTGAGACAGCAATGGATATCTGCAAAGCCATCCAGCGCATCCACGAGAACGCCGCGCCGATCCGCCGGAAACTGTCCGACAAATGAAACCGATCGACACCTGGCTGAAAAAAGCCTTTACTTTCCAGGGGATCGTGCGGATGCTGGCAGACGCGGTCCTGGTCAACCTGGCGCTAGTCATCTCGCTGGTGGCGCGCCTGCTGTGGATCGTGGCGGTCGGAAACACAGAAGGCAGCATCGATTACCAGGAAACCCTCTATACCCACATCGATTACTACACCGGCAATGCCGGGGTCCTGACCATCAACTGCCTTGTACTTTTCCACCTTAGCGGATTCTATACATATGGCCGGTACTATCGTGGGCGCTACAAGGTCCTGATCGTCATCCAGGCTTCCAGCCTGGCCTTCATCCTCTTTGGCTTCCTCACCTACCTGGCGCAGAGCGATTTTCTCGGCCTGCACACGTCCATCCTTAACTTCCCGCGCTGGGCGCTGTTGATGTCCTGGGGGTTGAGCACCGCCATGCTCGTGGCGGCGCGCGCCTGGTCGGTGGTCTGGAAACGGATCGTCCGGTCCGAAAGCGCCAGATCGAAACCGTTCGGAGATGCATCGATCAAGAATGTCCTTGTGATCGGCGGAGCAGGTTACATCGGATCGGCCCTGCTTCCAATCTTGCTGGAGGCGGGATATCGGGTCCGGCTGCTGGACCTGCTGCTCTATGGCACGGAACCGATCCAGGAGTGGATCGACCACCCCCACCTGGAGATCATCAAGGCCGATTTTCGATCCGTGGGGAAGGTTGTCCAGGCGATGCACGAGATGGACGCCGTCATCCACCTGGGTGGGCTGGTCGGCGACCCGGCCTGTGCGCTGGACGAGCAGCTGACACTCGACATAAACCTGATGGCAACCCGCATGATCGCCGAGGTTGCCAAGGGCAGCGGGATCGGCCATTTCATCTTCGCCAGCACCTGCTCGGTCTACGGCGCCAGCGATGAAAAACTGGACGAACGCTCGGAACTCCGGCCGGTCTCCCTCTACGCCCGCAGCAAGATTGCTTCCGAAAAAGTGCTCCTGAAAATGGCAGACGACCGTTTCGCGCCGGTCGTCCTGCGCTTCAGCACGATCTACGGACTCTCGGGCAGGCCGCGCTTCGACCTGGTGGTCAACCTGCTCACAGCCAAGGCAGTCGTGGAAGACAGGATCACGATTTTTGGCGGCGACCAGTGGCGCCCGTTCCTCCACGTCTCCGACGCGGCCAAAGCCATACTGCTCGTTCTGAAATCCCCCGTCCGGTTGGTGCACAACCAGGTTTTCAATATCGGTTCGAACGAACAGAACTTCACCATCCACCAGGTCGGCGGGATGATCCAGCGCCAGGTTCCCTCCGCCGTCATCGTCAATAACGATGAAAGCATCGACCCGCGAAATTACTGGGTAAATTTCAACAAGGCAGCCCATATCCTGGGTTTCGTCCCCGACTGGCACGTGGATGAAGGGATCCGGCAGGTGATCGAAGCCCTGCGCAGCGGTAGGATCCGCGATTACCGGGATGCCATGTATAGCAATGTCGAGTTCCTGAAGAAGGAGGGTCTCGACCTGCTTGCGAATGCCGAGGAAAGCAGTTGGACTCCGACCACATTCCCCCAGGGATCACTTGACTCTCCAGCACACTGAACAGACGGCCAGCGGGGGGACTGGGTATGGGCAGGAACACGCTTGCCGCTGGAAATAATCGTAACATGGTCATGAAATTGGAATCCGCCAGCAACTTCGACCCGCAATCCTGGAACCGGCTGATCGACGCACTCCCGGCCCCCCACCTGCTCCAGACCTGGGAATGGGCGCAAGTCAAGGCCTCCTATGGCTGGCAGTCGACGCCGTTCATCTGGCGCGGGCAGCCTGCCGAAGGTTCAGAATCATCGGGAGGGTCTGTTGTCGCAGCAGTAATGGCGCTCAGGCGCGCCATCCCAATCGGGGGTTTCGCAAAAAAACTCTGTATCCTGTACGCACCGAAGGGACCACTGCTGGATTGGTCATCCGCTCCGTTGCGGGAACGCGTCCTTGACGACCTGCAGTCGCTGGCGCGGCGTTCCGGGGCGATCTTCCTCAAGATCGACCCCGATGCCTGGCAGGGAAGCGGAGTCCCTGGCAGCCAGGATCATGCCCCGGACCCGGATGGACAGGCTGTCCGGTCCGACCTGGAACGGCGCGGCTGGCGATTTTCACAGGACCAGGTCCAGTTCCGCAATACTGCCATGGTCGGCCTTGAGGCCTCAGAGGAGGAAATCCTTGGGCGGATGAAACAGAAGACCCGCTACAATATTCGCCTGGCTGGGAAGAAAGGGGTGACGGTGCGGGTTGGATCGAGCGCCGATTTCACACTGCTCTACCGAATGTATGCCGAGACTTCCCTGCGCGACGGTTTCGTCATCCGAGACGAGGGATACTACCGCACCGTCTGGCAGACTTTCATGCAACCGGCATCGAACAGCCAACCCTCCGCCGAGCCGCTGATTGCCGAGGTGGAAGGCCAGCCGGTGGCTGCCATCATTGTCTTCTACTTCTCCGGCCGCGCCTACTACCTCTATGGCATGTCCCGCCAGGCACATCGCGAGAAGATGCCCAACCACCTGCTCCAATGGGAGGCTATCCGGCGCGCCAAAAGCCGCGGATGCAGGTTCTATGACCTGTGGGGGGCCCCGGATGAATTCGTCGAATCGGACCCGCTGTGGGGCGTCTATCGATTCAAGGAAGGCCTGGGTTGCCGGCCCTATATCGGCCTCGGCGCCTGGGATTACACCCCCAACCCGGGATTGTACAAACTGTATACCCAGGCGCTGCCGAAAGTCCTGGATGTGCTGCGTTGGCGAGGCCGCGCCCGGGTACGCGAAGAGACGCAGAATCACACAACCTATGGGACGCCTTGAAGAATCCAGAATGATCTCTCCTCTCCGTTTCGCCCACCTCCCCACTCCCATCGAGCAACTTCCACGCCTCGGCAGCCTGCTCAATGGACCGCGCCTGCTGGTCAAACGCGACGACCAGACCGGCCTCGCCTTTGGCGGCAACAAGACCCGGAAATTGGAATTCCTGCTGGCCGATGCAAAGGAGCAGGGTGCGGAACTGCTCATCACCGCCGGGGCGGCGCAATCCAACCACTGCCGCCAGACGGCCGCCGCCGCTGCCCGTTTCGGGTTTGGTTGCACCCTGGCGCTGGCGGGGGAACCGCCCCGGCAGGCATCCGCCAACCTGCTGCTCGACCAATTGCTGGGCGCCGAGATCGTCTGGGCTGCTCCTGGGGAACGCGACCGGGCGCTCCGGGAAACTTTCGAACAGGCGCAGAGCGGGAACCGCCGCCCGTACCTTGTCCCTTATGGCGGATCCAGCCCGGTCGGGGCGATGGCCTATGCCGTCGCCATGCAGGAATTCATCCATCAGGATTGCCCGGCGGACTGGATCGTCTTCGCCTCCTCCTCCGGCGGCACGCAGGCGGGACTAGTCCTGGGGGCGCAGAAATTCGGCTACCGCGGCCGGGTGCTGGGCATCAGCGTGGACGAGCCGGAAGATGCGCTCAAGGTACGCGTCGCCAAACTTGCATCTGCGACCTCCGTTCTGATGGGTGAACCGATCGCACTGACGCCTGCAGAGGTCCAGGTCAATGCAGATTATTGCGCCCCCGGCTATGGCGTGTTGACCAAACATGAACGCGAGGCCATCCAGTTGTTTGCCCGTTACGAAGGCTTGCTGCTCGACCCGGTCTACACCGGGCGGGCGGCGGCCGGGCTGATCGACTTGATCCGAAAGGGGTTTTTCAAGAAGGAAGAGACCGTGCTCTTCTGGCATACCGGCGGACAGCCGGCATTGTTTGCCGGAAAATACCAAGCCGAACTGCCTTAACAGGCCCCAAATCTCCCCCTCTCTCCCAGGAGCCAGTTTTCACGATTGCACGGATTTCCTCCAACGCCTCACCAGCGCGAACACCCCGATCCCGATCCAGGCGGCGTTGACGCCAACGGACGGCATGGCGTGATAATAGAGGGAATTGACCACCAGAAGGATACCCGCCACGATGTTCATCGCCTGGTAAAAAATCGAATCCCCCTCCAGCCGTTTGATGGAAACCAGAACATAGGCGACCAGGAACAGAACCACGCCAATCCAGCCGAAGATGTCGATCCAGAGATTTATGTTCATAATTTCACCCTCACATCCAACGCCACCACGCCCTGGCCGGGGGCCAGCGCCCGCAGCGGGTTGATCTCGATCTCGCTGATCTCGGGCAATTCTTCGGCCAGTTGCGCCAGCCGTACCAGGACATCCAGCACGGCGGCTTTATCCGCCGGTCCGATGGAACGGAAGCCATCCAGTTTCCGACCGGCCCAGGTCCTGGACAACATGCGCTCCGCATCGTGGGGGTTCAACGGGGCCAGGGCGAAAGCCACATCTTTCAGCCCTTCCACCTCCACGCCGCCGGAGCCGAACATGACCAGCGGCCCGAACTGCACATCCCGCGCCGCGCCGACGATCACGTCCTGCCCAGGCGGGACCATGCGTTGGACCTGGACGCCGTCGATCTTCGCCTGCGGGCGCGCCGCCCGGCTGTTCTTCATCACCTGTTCGAAAGCGCTGCGGATCTCATCCGGATTCATTATTCCCAACACCACCCCGCCGATATCGGATTTGTGGGGGATATCCGCCGAGGCGATCTTCAACACGCTCGGGTAGCCGACCTCCTTCGCGATGACGACCGCCTCCTCCACTGTGGCCGCCAACCTGACAGGCGCGGTCGGGATGCCGCAGGCGCGCAACAAACATTCGACCGTATCCGGGTCCAGCCAGGAGCCTGGTTTTCCTTCCAATGCCGATTGTTTGAACCACACAGGACCCAGGGTGTCACGAATCTGTCCTTTTCTCCAAGTTTTCGATGTAATTGCATGATCTTCGAGTTCAAATCTCGCGAGGAATTCCGCCCTTCGCGCCAATACCGAGAGGGCGGAGGCAGCCCGCTCCGGGAAGCGGTATTCCGGCACCCGCGCTGAACGCAGGCGCCGGGCAGCCGCCTGGATCAACGTCTCTCCCATCAGCGCCACCACGACCGGTTTACGTGCGGCTTGGACGAGCGGGATGAGCGCATCCGCCACCGCCTCGGCCGGGTGCATCGGGGGTGGTGGCAGGATAAGCAAAACGCCGTCCACGCCGGGGTCGTCGAGCAGCAGACGCAGGCAGGCGGCATATTGCTCCGGGGAGGCCGAAGCCAGCATGTCCACCGGGTTGTGCAGGCCGGCTGCCGGGGGCAACAGGGATCCCAGGCCGGTGTGGGTCTTTTCCGAGAGCGCCGCCAGTTGCAGGCCGCAGGTCTCGAGCGCATCGGCTGCGATCACGCCCGGACCGCCGGCATTGGTCAACACCGCCATGCGCCGTCCGCCCGGCAGCGGACAGGATGCAAGCGCCGAGGCCCAGTCGAACATCTCCTCGCTGGTCCCGGCGCGGAAAATACCCACCCTTTCGAATGCAGCATCGTAGGCTGCATCCTGCCCGGCCAGTGCGCCGGTATGGGAGGCAGCGGCGCGTTGCCCGCTCTCGAAACGCCCGACCTTGAGGGCGACGACCGGCTTCTGCCGCGCCACCTGCCCGGCCACCTCCAGGAACCGCCGCCCGTCCCCGACGCTTTCGATGTAGAGGGTCAGGACACGGGTATGGGCGTCGCATGCCATGGCCGCCAGCATGTCAGTCTCATTGACATCCGCCTGGTTGCCGAGTGAGACCAGGCGCGAGAATCCGAATCCCTGGCCGCGTGCCCAGTCGATGATGGCGGCACAGATGGCGCCTGATTGTGAAATGAACGCCACGTCGCCAGCGGCCGGCATGGGCGGGGGCAGGAAGGTCGTATCCAGCGGCAGGTGGGTATCCAGCAGCCCGATGCAGTTCGGACCGATGAGCCTGATCCCCTGGCTGCGGGCGAATGCCAGGCATTCGGCCTCCAGGGCTGCCCCTTCCGGACCAGCCTCCCGGAAACCTGACGAGACGATGACCGCCGCCCTGATCCCCCGCCTGGCGCAATCCTGCAAGGCTTGCATCACCGCCGGGGACGGGACGATCAGCACGGCCAGGTCGACCGGGTCCGGGACTTCGTCCAGGCTGGTATAGACCGGACGTCCAAACAGGTTGCCGGGTCTGTTGCTGACGAAGTGGATCGCGCCACCGAACCCGCTGTTGACCAGGTTGCGAGCCGCGCCGTAGCCCAGTTTCTCCGGGCCGCTGGAAGCCCCCACGACGGCAATGCCGTGAGGTATGAGAAAGGGAAGAAGGGACGGATCAGTCATGGCGCCATGATTATAACCGCTGGGGTACAGGCGATGGCGGGGCTGGTATAATTCCTGCACTTATGGATGCAAAAACCACCTTCCGGCCATACCTCGTTCCGACACTCATCCTGCTGGGGTTGGGTTGGGGTGGATTGGCGCTGCTGGTGTTGCTCGCCCTGCCGACAGTCTGGGTGCGCTGGGGATTCTTTGCCCTCTTCACCCTGGGATGGATCGGCGCAGCCCTGCCGGCCGCCTATTTCCTCAACCTGCGCTTTCCAAGCACACCGCCTGCCCAACCGAACGTTATCTTGCGCCAATCCACCTGGGCCGGCGTCTACTGGTCCACCCTGGCCTGGCTGCAACTTGGCGATATCCTCACCCTCTGGGTGGCGGTGGGACTCGCCGCCGGCCTGTGTGCGGTTGAGTACCTGATCCGGATGCGCGAAAGCAGCCAATGGCGGCCTCCTGCGCCCGAACCACCCGCCCCGGACGGGGATGCCAATGTCCCGAATGGCTGACCTGCGGAATATCCCTTCAGTAGAACGCCTGCTCCAGACCCGCCTGGCGGCCGAGATCATCGCAGAGTTCGGCCGCCCCCTGACCTTGCAGGCAATCCGTTCCGTATTGGGGGATGTCCGCCGCTCGGCAGCCGGCAAACCGCAGACCACCATCCCCCAACGCGCTGACATCCTTGAACGCGCCCGGACCCTGCTGGAAAACTGGCTGGAACCCACCCTCCAGCCGGTGATCAACGCCACCGGTGTCATCATCCATACCAACCTGGGACGCGCCCCTCTCAGCCAGGCGACCCTGGCGGCGATGCAGGCTGCCTCGCATGGCTACGCCTCACTCGAATTCGACCTGGCGAGCGGGAAACGGGGATCGAGGCTGGCGCACGCCGAAGGCTTGCTTCAACTCTTGACCGGGGTCGAGGCGGCGATGGTGGTCAACAACAACGCCGCCGCCGTGCTGCTGGCGCTATCCGCCCTGGCAAATCGCAAGAGCGTCATCATCGCCCGTTCCCAGCTGGTAGAGATCGGCGGCGGTTTCCGGGTGCCGGATGTAATGAAACAGTCAGGCGCCCGGCTTGTGGAAGTTGGCGCCACCAACAAGGTCCACCTGCGCGATTACGAACAGGCGCTGGCCGAACACCCGGCTGCCCTCGTGATGCACGTCCACCGTTCCAATTTTAAGATTATCGGTTTCACCGAGGAACCGGAATTGAAAGATATCGTCCGCCTGACACACGGCAGGGGCATCCCATTCGTGGACGATCTCGGCTCCGGCGCCCTGCTCGATTCCTCCCGCTACGGGCTGGCACACGAGCCGACCGTCCAGGAATCACTCGCTGCAGGCTCGGACATCGTCTGTTTCTCGGGCGATAAAATGCTGGGCGGGCCGCAGGCAGGGATCATCACCGGCAAGGCGGAATTGGTGGACCGGATGAAAAAACATCCCCTGGCGCGCGCCACCCGCGCCGACAAGACCCGCCTGGCCGGCCTGGCTGCCACCCTCACCCACTATCTCAAGAACGAAGCCGACCACGAAGTGCCCATCTGGCGCATGATCGCCTTCACGCCCGACCAGGTCCGCCAGACCGCCGAAGGTTGGGCGGTAGAGATCGGACAGGGCGAGGCGCTGCCGGGCGAATCCACTGTCGGCGGCGGCAGCCTGCCTGGTGAAAACCTGCCGACCTTTGTCCTGGCATTGGATGTGAAGCGCCCCGACCAGTTCCTGGAAAAATTGCGCCGCCAGCAGCCGCCGGTCATCGCCCGCACAGAAAACAACCGGGTATTGATCGACCCGCGCACTATCCTGCCGGAGCAGGAAGGCGCTCTACTGGTGGGCTTGAAGAATGCGTTGGGGAAAAAGGGGTGATGCGAAAATCGAAGCGCAGGAGCGCATACAATGAAATCCGACCTCGACAGCCTCATGCAATCCAAAAACCTGGACGCCATCCTGGTGTTGGGCAATGCCGAGAACAACCCGCCCATGTACTACCTGACCGGGGGCGGCCACATCTCCGCCGCCACGCTGGTCAAGAAACGCGGCGGTGAACCGGCGCTTTTCCACCAGGATATGGAACGCGGCGAGGCGGCGAAAACCGGGCTGAAGACCCGCTCCTACAGCGAATATCCCTGGCAGGAACTGCTCAAAGAGGCCGGCGGCGATCCCGCCCTGATGAGCGCCCTGCGCCTGGAACGTATCTTCAAGGAACACAACATCAGTGGCCGGGTAGGACTATACGGCCATACCGACATCTCTGCCACCTTCGCCATGCTCGCGCACTTCAAAGGACGGATGCCGGAAGTGGAAATGGTCGGCGAGGCGCGCGATGGGTCATTGTTCATGTACGCCATGGAAACCAAAGATGAAGCAGAAGTGGCGCGCATCCGCCGGATGGGAAAGATCACGACCGAGGTGGTTGGCCTGACCGCCGATTTCCTGACCTCACGCCAGGTGCGCGCTGACGAAGTCCTGCTCAATGAAGACGAAACGCCGTTGACGGTTGGGGATGTCAAGGAAAGGATCAACCTGTGGCTGGCCGAGCGCGGCGCCGTCCCATCCGAGGGCTACATCTTCTCCATCGGACGCGATGCCGGGCTGCCGCATTCCCAGGGCAACCCCGCTGACCGGCTGCGGCTGGGACAAACCATCGTTTTCGATATCTACCCCCAGGAAATAGGCGGCGGGTACTTCTACGATTTCACCCGCACCTGGAGCCTGGGGTACGCCACGCCGGAAGCGCAAAAACTGTACGACCAGGTCAGGCATGTCTTCGACAAGGTGATGGAGAACTTCACCCTCAACGCCCCGTTCAAAGACCTCAACACGTTGACCTGCCGCGAGTTCGAAAAGATGGGGCACCAGTCGCCGCTCAATACCCCCGCCCCGGTCGAGGGCTACGTCCACTCGCTCGGCCACGGCCTGGGGCTGAATGTCCACGAACGCCCTTGGTCGGGTCTGACCGCCGCCCCCGACAACCTGTTGAAACCCGGCGTGGTGGTCACCGCCGAGCCCGGCCTGTACTATCCGGAAAAAGGGATGGGCGTTCGGATCGAGGATTCAGTCTGGATCAAACCGGATGGGACGGTGGAGATATTGGCCGAGTATCCGTATGATTTTATTTTGGAGATGAAGAGTTGGAGGAAGGAATAATCCGTTTTCTGCCGCCCCTTGCATATTAGTATCGATTGCGCTACAATTTGCATGACAAAACACCGGAAATTCCTCAAGCGACTCATGACCGGCCAGGCCGATGCGGACATTGCATTCAACGACCTTTGCTCCATGCTCGAAAGACTCGGCTTCCAGGTCCGTGTGCGAGGCAGTCACTATATTTTCACCAAAGATGGCGTCGAGGAATTGATCAACCTTCAACCGGTTGGAATCCTGGCAAAACCATACCAGGTCAAACAGGTCCGCAACCTCCTTCGCTCCCACCGATTGGACAAGGAAAAGTAATGCGCCCGCAAGAATATCAAATGATGGTTTACTGGAGCGATGAAGATCAGGCTTATCTGGTCGAAGTTCCCGACCTGCCGGGTTGCATGGCTGATGGTAAAACCCGCCAGGAGGCCATTGCCAACGCAGAAATGATCATCCAGGAATGGGTAGAGACTGCGCATGAATTGGGCAGGACAATCCCCCCACCGGGAGGACGCTTTCTTACTGTGACCGAAGCAGCACAGCGGCTTGGGTTGGGTGTCGCGATGGTGCGACGATATTGTGCAAACGGGAAGATAGCCGGGCAGAAGATCGGGCGAGACTGGGCAATCCGCCAGCGGGATGTTGAAGCGTTTGCGGCCATCCCGCGGCACAGCGGGCGGCCATCCTTGCACTACATTCAACATCGACAGGGCGCGAATATTATCGCTGATAAACCGGCTGAAAAAGGGCCATAAAAAGGTAAAGGAATGTCCATCGAGGTTTCAACCTGGTCCTGGCAGGATCGTACGGTTGAGGCCTGGCAGAGTATCCGTATGATTTTGTTCACTTTTTTTCTAGTGAAGATATTGTATCAGTCCATATGACCTCCCTTCCTCCCGCCCGCATCCTCGCCATCGAAACCTCCTGCGATGAGACCGCAGCGGCCGTCATCGAAAACGGGCGCGCCCTGCTGGCCTCCACCGTCGCCTCGCAAATGGAGTTGCATGCCCGTTACGGCGGCGTCTATCCCGAGGTCGCTTCGCGGCAGCACATCCTGTCCGCGGCGCCGGTGGTGGAGGAGACGCTTGCCAAAGCCCATACGACTCTGGGCGACATGGACGCCATCGCCGTCACGCGCGGCCCCGGCCTGGCCGGTTCGCTCCTGGTCGGGTTGAACCTGGCCAAAGGCCTCTCCCTCGGCAGCGGGTTGCCACTGGTAGGCGTCAACCACCTGGAGGGACATATTTACTCGGCCTGGGTTTACAAAGACGGCGAAACGCCTCCCCCGGAACCCGAGTTCCCCCTGCTGGCGCTGCTGGTCTCCGGAGGGCATACCGAACTCAACTTGATGGAATCACACCTGAAATATAAACGCCTGGGCGCGACCCGTGATGACGCGGCCGGTGAAGCCTTCGACAAGGCTGCCCGCCTGATCGGGCTGGGATACCCCGGCGGCCCGGCTGTGCAGAAAGCCGCCGAAGGCGGCGACCCGGATCGTTTCAACCTGCCGCGTGCCTGGCTGGAAGGCAGTTGGGATTTTTCATTCAGCGGCCTGAAAACATCCCTGCTGCGGGAGGCGCAGCGGATCGAAAAGGAGGACACTCCCCTGCCGGTGGCTGACCTGGCTGCCAGTTTCCAGGCGGCGGTGATCGATGTCCTGCTGCAAAAAACCCTCAATGCGGCCCGGGAATTCGGCGCCAGGCAGATCCTGGTGGCCGGGGGGGTCTCGGCCAACCAACCGCTGCGCCAGGCGTTCCTCGGCCAACGGGAATTCCCGGTCAACATCCCGGCATTCGCGCTCTGTACCGACAACGCCGCCATGGTCGCCTCCGCCGGGTATTTCCGTTTCGCCCACGGCCAGCGGGATGGAATGGAGATGGATATCCTGCCAACCTGGCCGCTGTCGTGAATGGGAAAACCAAACCCCGCCAGGACGGCCCATGTCCCGGCGGGGTTTGATCTTTAAGGAGAATGCTATTCCTATTATATCCAGGCGGGTTAAAACAAGATGAAGGAACCCTGAGAACAGGATAAGAGAATCCACCCTATTCCAGGCCGGCAGCCTGCCGGACCTGACCGGCTGTCAATGGTCCCTCCCGCAGGATGACCGGTTCTATCCCCAGGCAATTGACCACCGTGGATGGGATCCCACCGGGCGTCCGCCCGCCGTCGATGATGAGCGGGATGCGCCCTCCCAGTTGTTCCATGACCTCCTTGGCCGTAACGGGGCTGGCTTCTCCCGAGCGGTTGGCCGAAGTGACCGCCAGCGGACCGGCTGCCCGCAACAACACCCGCGCCGCAGGGTGGTCCGGGACGCGCACGCCAACGGTCTGGGAGGCTGAGACGGCCTCGGGCAGGTCGGGATGTTTCGGAACGACCAGCGTCAAGGGGCCGGGCCAGAAACGGGTTGCCAGTTGCATTGCCAGGGGGCTGACGTTCAGCGTAATCTTTTCCAGGTCTTCCACATCTCCCAATAACACCGGGATGGCCTTCTCGTTCGAACGTCCCTTGGCATGGTAGATATTTTCGACCGCACGGGCATCGAAAGCGGGCGCCCCAACGCCATAGACCGTATCGGTCGGAAAAGCGACCAGTTCACCCAAATGCAGGGTTTTCAGGGCACGCGCGAGCCAATGGGGATCCTCAATCGTCAGGATTTCGGTATTCATGTCCCTTCACCCAGTTTACCAGTAACGCGCCCGATGAGACGCTGGTCAACCCGGCTGGAAACATAGTCCAGCAGGCCGGGGGCAGTCGCTTCCAAGCCGACCATCGCCGCCGCGAGTGGGCCGCCGGTGTTGAGTTGACGCTTGCGATAACGCACCGCCCGCAGGATGGCACGCGCCACCGCCTCGGGTCCGTCCATTGCACCGGAAAGCCACGCCAGGAGCCTGGAATCCTGCCAGCCATTGTAGCGGAAAACCTCATCCACTGCATGGGCGATCATACCGGTCCTGACCGGCCCGCCCAGGATGGTGGTCACCTGTATACCGCGGCCCAAAACCTCCCGTCGCAGGGAATTGGAGAAGGCCAAGATGGCTGCCTTTGTGGCAGAATACACGCTTACTCCGGGGATATATAAGCGGGCGGAAATACTGCTGACATTGACGATGTGACCGGAACCCTGTCCCAGCATTCCCGGCAGTACGAGTTGCGCCAGACGGAAAGTGCCATGCAGGTTGGATTGCAACATTTCGGAAAGCATTTCGGGGTCCATCTCGCAGAATATACCGCCCCTGCATATCCCGGCGTTGTTGACCAGGATATCGATCCGCCCAAAACGCGCCTGAGCCTGCCGCACAAGGCGGCCCAGGTCCGCCTCCCTGGCAATGTCCGTCCGCACGAGCAGGAGCGGGACTCCGAAGCAGGACAGTTCATGCTCGACTTCCTGCAACACCGGCAGGCGCCGGGCAGCAAGGACCAATCGGGCTCCCTGCGCCGCGAACAGATGGGCAGTTGCCCGCCCAATACCGGCCGAAGCGCCTGTGATGAGGACTACTTTATCCTGGATGATGACCGGATGCGCCGCCATGCCTGAGGTAACACTGGTTTCCGGCAAAGGACGCGCCCCGCCGGTTCAGCCGGCCAGGCCGCGGTTGCGCAGGCGCTCCTGCTCCCAGATGGCAAAGGTGGCCGGAGGCGGGACGATCTCGGATTCAGGCTTGCGCTGGAGCCGCGCCGCGCCGGTATCGCAGCCTGTGACGCACAAGCCGCAGCCGATGCATTTCTCGCGGGTCACGAGCGAGGACCCATCTCCTTCCATGATGGCTCCCACCTGGCAGCGGTCGTTGCAGACGCCGCAGTCGGTACAGATGGCCGGGTCGATCTCGGCGTAGTAATTGGCGTATGCCACCGATTCGGGGATGCCCCACTCGGTGACGCCGCGCAGGATACCGCAACAGCAACCGCAACAGTTGCAGACATAGCCCACGCCATCGACCACATTGCTGACCGTGTGCACCAGGCCGACCTCTTCGACCTTGTCCAGCAGCGCCAGCGCCTCGGCTTGAGAGATGTCGCCGGGACGCGGCGACCGCTCGGTATTGCTGAAATTCAGGCAGACCGCATTGGGGGAATCACAGCGGCGCTCTCCGAGCTGGTCCTTCTGGACGCGGCAGATGCAATCCCGCACATTGAAGGACCTGGCTGCCAGCAGGATGGCGCGCACATCGTCATAGGGCAGCACCCATTCCTTCTCCACGCTCCCGGCGGCCGGGACGACCCGGTGCAGCGCCGGCTGGGGTTTCATGATGCCCTGCGCCCCGCCTTCGGAGAGATATTGCTCGGTGAGTGTGGAGAGTTCCCTGTCCATCAAGTGGAGGGAGGCCTCATAGATGCCCACGATGAACGGCGCCAGGCGGAAACGCACCTGCCCTTCCTGCTTGTCGAGCCACACCAGGCCGCGCCGCGCCATTTGGAAGAGGGCTTTCGCCAGGGACTCTGCCTCCAATCCGGAACGACTGGAAATCTCCTCCACCGCTTCCATCCGTCCGGTCAACTGGCAGGCGACTTGGGCTTCTTCCAGTGGGAAGATGCGCTCCAGGATGCGGACCTCGATCCCGGAAGGTGTGCGGGTGAAACCGTTCGGCAGGCGGTCGAGGGCGTCGGCCAGGCGTTCATACGGATTCTCGGTCATGGCTTCTCCTTTGGCTATGGATTGGAACCAGTATAGCACAACCAGCGTTCAGAGTTCTATCCTTACCAGCCGGTCGCGGCCGGCTAGGTCCTGGCGCAGGGAAATGCGTGCCTCCGAGAAAGCGTCGTAAGCCAGCGATAGGGCGGCCAGTCCCTGCGAGGCTTCGATCTCCAGCAGCGCCAGGCCGCCACGCGGCAGCAGGTCCGGCGCCCCGGCCAGCAGGCGGCGGATCAGGTCGAGACCGTCCACCCCGCCATCCAGCGCCAGGGAGGGTTCGCGGCCGTAGACCGGCAGGCGGTGCAGCTCGGCGGTTGGGATGTATGGCAGGTTGGCGGTGACCAGGTCGAAGGGCGGCGAGCCGGGCGGCGGCAGCAGGTCGCAGCGCTCGAACCCGACCCGCTCCGTCAAGGCGAGGCGGGCCGCATTACGGGCGGCCACCTCGAGCGCAGCCGGGGAGATGTCCGTCGCCACCATCTGCAAATCCTGGATGTTGTGGGCCAGGGTCAGGGCTATACAGCCGGAGCCGGTGCCCACGTCCAGGCCTCGGCGGCGCTGCGGGTGGCGTTCGAGCCAGGCAAGGGCCGCCTCCACCAGCAGTTCCGTCTCCGGGCGCGGGATGAGCGCCTGCGGGGTGACGATGAAATCCAGCCCGTGGAATTCCCAGTGACCGAGCACATAGGGCAGGGGCTCACCCGCCTCCAGCCGGGCAACCGCCTCCATGACGGCCGCCTGCTGCGGCGGGGAAAGATCCACATCCGGGTGCGCCAGCGCCCAGGAACGCGGCTGCTCCAGGACCTCCGCCAACAAGACGGCGGAATCCAACCCGGGTGTCCCGGTAACCACCCGCAAACGGGATGCGACCTCGGCCAGGCATTCATCGAGTTTCATGGCTCGAAGATTATACACGGAACTTTCGCCAAGCCGCCGGCGTCCTTGCGGCAGTCACTCGATCCATCCTACCCGCCTCCAAAGGAGACACCATGAAACGCCGACCCGCCCCCCTCTTTGCAGTTCTCATGCTGCTGGCTCTCGGACTGCCGGCCGCCCCGGTGCACGCCGATGGCCTCATCATTTGCGACCCCGCCCCCTGCCCGGGACCGATCCCGCTGACTCCGCTCGCCATCCGCTACCATCATGTAACGGTCTCGATCCGGGACCAGGTGGCCGTCACCCGCGTCGACCAGGTCTTCTACAACCCCAACGACACCGCAGTGGAGGGGATGTACCTCTTCCCACTGCCAGAAGGCGCAGCGGTGACCGGGTTCATCCTGTGGGTCGACGGGGAAGCGGTGGAGGGGCAGGCGCTGGATGCCACCCAGGCGCGCCAGACCTACGAACAGATCGTCAGTGAACTGCGCGACCCGGCCCTCCTGGAATACGCCGGACTCGGGGCGGTCCAGGCGCGCATCTTCCCCATCCCGCCCGGCGGCGAGCGGCGGGTGGAACTGGAATACACCCAGGCGCTGACAGCCGAGAACGGGCTGGTGGAATATACCTACCCGCTCAATACCGAGAAGTTTTCCTCCCTGCCGCTGGAGAGCGTCTCGGTCAGCGTCGACATCTCGTCCAGCGCCGCGCCGGTGCGGGCTGTCTATTCACCGAGCCACGAGATCGCCGTCAACCGGATGGACGGGCAGCATGTCTCGGCCGGGTATGAAGAGGCGCTGGTCACGCCCGACGCCGATTTCACCCTCTATTATTCACTGGGCGAGAACGAGGCCTTCCACCTGTTGACCTACCGCGACCCCCACGACCCGCTCGATCCCGACGGTTTCTTCCTGCTGCTGCTCGCCCCACGCCCGGATGTGGAAACACAGGCAATCGCCAAGGATGTCATCCTTGTACTCGACCATTCCGGCAGCATGGAGGGCGAGAAGTTCCGGCAGGCGCAGCAGGCGCTCCGTTTCATCCTGGAGCGCCTCAACCCGGATGACCGTTTCAACATCGTGGCATTCAGCAGCGGTGTCGATACCTACCAGCGCAACCTGCGCCAGGTAGAGGAGGCGCAGGAAGCTATCGCCTGGGTGGAGCGGCTGTCCGCCGTCGGCAGCACGGACATCAACCGCGCCCTGCTCGAAGCCGCCGCCCTGGCGGGTAGCGAACGCCCGACGTACATTATTTTCCTGACCGACGGCCTGCCGACCGTCGGAGAAGTCGACAGCCAGCGCATCGTGGACAATTTCCTGGCCTTCGCCCCCGACAGCCTGAGCCTGTTCGCCTTCGGCGTGGGCTACGATGTGGATACATTTCTGCTCGATTCGCTGGTCGAAGGCCGCCACGGCGACAGCGCCTACGTCCAGCCGGGGGAGGCGCTAGACGAAGTCCTCTCGGCTTTCTACGCCAGGATCAGCGCCCCGCTGTTGACCGGGCTGGAACTCGATTTCGGTGGCATCTCAGCCTATGATATCCACCCCTCGCCACTGCCGGATCTCTTTGCCGGTTCACAGATCATCGTCACCGGTCGCTACCGGGAGGGCGGGACGGCGACCGTGACCCTGCGTGGGACGGTCAACGGACAGGCGCAGGAATTCCGCTTCCCCGGGCAGGTCTTTACCGCCCAGTCCAAGGATACCGGCCCGCAGGCCAGCATCCCTCGCCTGTGGGCGACGCGCAAGATCGGCCACCTGCTGAACGCCATCCGTCTGGGCGGTCCCGACCTGGAGACGATCGACCAGATCGTGAAACTGAGCATCCGTTTCGGGATCGTGACCCCCTACACTTCGTACCTGGTGACCGAGGAAGCGCCGCTGGGCGCGGCCGAGCAGGAACGCCTCTCCAACCAGGCCTACCAGCAGATGCTGGCCACCCCGTCCCCCGCCTCCTCCGGCCAGGACGCGGTGCAGAAAGCCGCAGACCAGGGTGGGATGGCGGCCGCCGAATCCGCCTCCGCCCCGCCGGCCGAGGCAGCCGAGGTCGTCCGCATCGTCGGTTCGCATACTTTCCTGTTGAGTTCCGGGGTCTGGGTGGATACGGCTTTCGACCCGCAGGAAATGGATACACTCAAGGTCGCCTTCCTCTCCGAGGAGTACTTCGCCCTGGCCTCCGCCTACCCGGACCTGGCAGCCGCATTCGCCCTCGGTCCGCGCGTGATCGCCATCTCGGACGGGACGGCCTACGAAGTGGTGGCCGAAGACGCCGCAACCGACCCGATCGACCTCCCGCCGACCGACATTCCGGAGACACCTGTCGCATCAGATGATCCGGCGCCGGGTCCCGTCCCATGCGCCTCCGGTTTCCTGGCGCTGTCCCTGCCGCTGGGCG
>VGNO01000042.1 GCA_016865985.1 Chloroflexota bacterium
GTCCGCCTCCGCCTCTGAACCGTAGAATCCGGCAGTCAGACCGTAGTTAACGGCATTCGCCCGGCGCATGGCTTCCTCCAGGTTTTCGACTTTCGCCACCATCGTGACCGGCAGGAACATCTCGCGTTGCCACAGGGGGTGCTCCTGGGGTACATCGGAGACCAGGGTGGGAGTGACAAAGAAGCCCTTGTCAAAACTGCCTCCGGACAGGATGCGACCGCCTGTCTGGATGTTACCCGCGATTGCCAGGTCTGCGCAATAAGTCTTGAAATCCTTTTGGGCTGCCTGGTTAATGACCGGTCCGAAATAGGTCTTGCGGTCGGTGGGATCCCCAATAGCCAGTTTCCCGGTCAGGTCTAGCAGGCGTGAAAGCATTTCGTCATATACCTGAGTCTCGATAAAAACGCGCGAAGCGGCCGAACATTTCTGCCCCTGCAAGCCGAATGCGGAACGGACGATACCCAGCGCGGCCCGTTCTAGGTCCGCCTGACGGGAGACGATAGCGGCGTTCTTCCCGCCGAGTTCGAGGATGATCGGGCGCACCCATGAGCAATCCGAAAAATCGCGAAAAATGCCCATGCCAACATCGAACGAACCGGTAAAGGTGATCCCATCCACGTCGCGACAGTTGACCAGCGCGCTGCCCAGTGTGCGTCCCGGCCCGGTGACGAAGTTGACCACGCCGTCCGGCAGGCCGGCATCCCGGAAGATTTCCACCAACAGGCGGACGATCCAGGCGGTGTCGCTGGCCGGTTTGATGACAACCGTATTCCCGGCTACCAACGCCGCGCCGACCGGTCCGCCGGTAAGAGCGAAGGGGAAATTGAACGGGCTGACCACCAGCCAGACCCCATATGGACGCAGGACCGATGTGTTGCGGGATTCATAACCCACCAGCGGATCGCGCCCCATTTCCTTGATGTATCCGTCATTGGCTTCCATCTGGTCGCAGGAATAGGCAATCAGGTCGGCAGTCTCCTGGACATCCCCGAGGGATTCCATCCGGTTCTTTCCAACCTCAAGAGCCATCGCAGCACTCAACCGGAATAACCTTTCTTCGATCAGCGCAACCGCTTTCCGCAGCAGGCGGACACGTTCCCGCCACGGCATTCGGCTCCAGGTTGGGAAAGCACGTCGCGCCGCTTCGAGGGCCTGCCGGGCGTGCTGGGCGCCACCATTCTGCATCACGGCCAGAACATAACCGGTATCGATCGGCGACCGGTCTTCCATTTTTTCCTCAGCAAGGACATCGCGGTTGTCGATCAGCATTGCGTATTCCTGTCCGAGGGAGTCTTTCACCAATTCCAACGCTGCATCGAAGCGGCTATGTAACTCATCGGGTGGGTTGAACATCGTGGCGTAGGTCAACTTGAAATCCGTCATGAGTAACTCCTTGTGCTTCATGGATGATAGACGCGCCGGTATAGAAATCCGGGGAGCGGATTCTAACATGATATTGTCAAATTAGACTAAAATAGGGTAAATTGTTACCGGAAGGAGAACATATGAATATGAAAAATCGAACGTGGACGCTTGGCCTGTTGCTCGTAACCCTGGCAGTCGCCTGCACCCCAGCAACGACTGCCGCGCCTCTTCCTCCACAGGTTTCGCCGGAGGCAAATGTTGTCGCTCCGCTGGTCGAAACTATCCAACCGGCGGCAGCGGTGACGCCGCGCGGCGACGACCTGGTTGCCACGGATCCGGCGACGGTCAACCTGGCATCCGGGACCCCGACCCTGCTGGAATTCTTCCGCTTCACCTGAGGCGCCTGCCAGAGCATGGCGCCTGTCGTGCACGGGCTGGAAGCGGAATATCATGGCCGGATCGGGTTCGTTTTCCTGGATGCGGACGATCCGGCAACACGGGATTTTCAACGTCAATTCGGATTCTTCGTCCAACCGGAATTCTACTTGTTGGATGGGGCGGGCAACATCATCCAGAAATGGGTGGGCTATGTCTCGGAGGTGGATTTCCGGGCGGCATTCACTTCCCTGCTCGGTGATTGAACCATGGATTGATAACTAAAAGCGCGCCTCCCCAGGCGCGCTTTTAGTTCGGAAGGTTGGTTTTACGGGAAGGACAGGCAGACGGCGTATATGTTCAACAACTGTCCGCCGGCCCCCGTATTCCTGGCGTAGGCGTTCCACTTGGTTACGTCGGTCGGTTTCATCGAACTATTATAGATGACCAGGTTGTCGCCCAGGGCAAAACCACCACCGGTCACCAGCGAGCCGGAGGGACAGGCGATATCTTTCCCATCCGAACTGCTTCCTGGCACTGTGATTTGTACATATTCATGATCGGTGACGGCGCCCGTTGCGGTGAGGCAGATGGCGTAGGCGTTGAATAACTGGCTGGATCCAGAGAGGTTCTCAGCATAAGCCTGCCACCCGTTCCCGGATTTGGAACTGTTATAAACCTGGAGGTTATCCGCGCTGGATGCATATCCTCCGCCAGTAACAACGCTGCCCGCCGGGCAGGTAGCCAGCGCTTGTTTCACCCCGCCGGCGGGAACAGATACCTGGGTGAATACCTGGCTGGTCGTCCCACTGACATTCCACAGGCAGATGGCATAGGAATTAAGCAGGCCGGAAGCCCCCGCAAAGTTCTTGGCGTATGCCGTCCAGCCGTTTCCATCTGAAGAGCGGGAGTGGGTGTAGATCACCATATTGTTCCCGGCGGCAAAGCCACCGCCGACAATCACGCTACCACTCGGGCAGACGGCGGTCGCGCTGCCGACCACGCCGGCCGCGATCGATACCTGGGTGTAAACCTGCTCCGTCCTCGGTAGAATTAGCGGGAATATTGGCAGAAGAGGGACCAAATTCATAATTTGAAAGGTAGGGGTGGCTGTTGGCAGCGGCGTTTGGGTGGGCAGGGGGGTGTACGTTGGTTGGGGTGTATATGTTGGCGCGGTCGTATAAGTAGGTATCGGGGTGTAGGTCGGCTGGCCTTCAGGGGCAGGTGGTTGGCTCGGGACAGGAGGGGGCGGCGCCACGCTGCCGACCGGCAGGACCGTGACCGCCACCGTGGCAGGGGCGGAAGCCTGGCTGCCTGTATCGTACACGACAACGGTCAGGGAGAAGGCCCCCTCGGCGGATGGGATCCAGGCCTGGACGGCGGTATAGGTGTTGGGATTACCGCTGGTCGGTACATCGCTGCGCACGATGACCCCGTTCACGGACAGGTCGACGCGTGCCACACCGTCGTCTGCCGAGGCGAATGAGATGACCTGCACCTCCTGGCCGACTGTGACGGAGGTCCCGCTGGCGGGACTTGTGATGGTCACAGATGGCTTGGCGCTGGTTGTCGTTGGGAACTCGCAGGCTAGTATGGCGAGGGAGAGCGCCAGGAATACGGACGTGATTTTCCAGATCGGACGGTACATGGGAAACCTCCTTACATTTTTGTCAGTATAACGGATTATCCGGCCATCGGCAATTAGGCCATTTGTACGGATTTAAAAAAAAATCATTTCCCAATCCTGCGTACAGGTTTTTCCATAACCAGCGCGTTGCTTCCGTCATTGTAATATCCTTCCCAAATATCCAGACGGCCATAATCCTTCGATTCGTACAAGCGGATGGCGGCCGTATTTCCGATGCGGACACACAGGCGGATCAAGCCGGTCCTGATGAGTTTTTCACATGCTAGCAGCAGGGCGCTGGCAATCCCCTGCCTCTGGTAATCCGGTTCCACGCCCAGGGTCGCGATCCAGGTCACATCTTGCGCCGGGCGTGGATCGGCTGCGATGAAACCGACCATCTTTCCGTCGACAACCGCTTTCAACCGGGTTACATCCGGCCAGGTCAGGACTGCTATCAAGTCGAGCAGGGGCCAGGCATCCTCCGGGAAACATGCGCGCTCGATGCGCTGCAGGGCAGCGAGGTCACGTAACGTGGCGGGGTGGATTTCCAGGGTCATTCCGGGAGGATGATAGCAAGGAACCTCCCGTTTTCGGCGGGAGGCTCCCGGTATATCCATTCAGCCAGATATGGCTTATTTGTCCTTCCCTTTGGTGAAATTCTCGATCATGCTGGTGAATTCCATCGGGAAGATGAACTTGGTGGATGCGCCGCCGCCTAGTGACTTGAGTGTCTCGAAGTATTGCAGGGTCATTGTCTTTTGGTCGACAGTCTTGGCCGAGGCGAAGATCTTTTCGAGGGCGACCGAGAAACCCTCGGCTTTCAGCACTTGGGCCGATTTCTGGCCTTCGGCTTCCAGGATGGTGGCTTGTTTCATGCCTTCGGCTTTCAGGATGGCTGCCTGTTTCTCGCCTTCGGCGACATTGATGGCGGCTTCACGGGTACCGGTCGACTCGGTGACCACTGCCCGGCGGACGCGCTCGGCCGACATCTGGCGGTTCATCGCATCCTGCACATCGCGCGGCGGGACTATCTCGCGGATCTCGACGTTGGTCACTTTGACGCCCCAGCGTTCGGTGACTTCGTCCAACCGGGTGCGGAGCATGGTATTGATGTGTTCGCGCTCTGAGAGCACTTCATCCAGCGGGATGCCGCCAATGACAGCGCGCAGGGTGGTGGTTGCCATACCCTGGGCAGCGACTTCGAAGTTGCCGACCTGTAACACCGATTCGCTCGGATCGAGCACTTTGAAATACCACAGGAAATCGATTGCGATCGGCGCGTTATCCTTGGTAATGCCGGTCTGATGCGGGATTTCGCGCACCTGCTCGCGCAAGTCCACCTTAACCGCGCGGTCGATGACCGGGATGAGCAGGATCAACCCCGGTCCTTTCGTTCCGACGCAGCGCCCCAGGCGGAAGACGACCAGCCGCTGGTATTCCGGCACGATGCGGATGGCGTTGGCCAGGAATATGACAACCACAACGGCCAGCGCTGAAAAACCGCAGGTGATGGCTAAGAATGTTGAATCCATGGTTCCTCCTGAAAGGTGTAATTGCCTGAGTAGGTCAGGCTTTTGGATATACTTTTTCCACTTTGAGCACGAAACCATCCCGCTCGACTACCCGGATGTTCGAACCCACCGGGATGGGCGAGTCGCTGCTGGCAGACCACAGTTCCCCTGCCACCTGAACTGAACCATCTTCATGGATGCGGGTCTTGGCTTCACCGGTCTGGCCGACGAGCGCATCCAGGCTATGGCGCGGGCGCGACTGGCTGGCTTGCAGGGTTTTATTGGTCGTGAACCATGTGAAACCGCCGACCAGGATCGAGGTCGCTACCGCCAACCAGGGGTTGACCGCTGCCCGTCCGTTTTCATCAAGGAACAGGAATACCGAACCCGTGATCAAGAGCGCAATGCTGAGCGCCAGGAAGACCTCCCTCCGCTTGTGACGGATGGCGATGATGAACGGAATGATACTGAGTACGAGCAGGATCAATGCCCACAGGCTGAAGGTCAGGTTGTAGACCGCATACCCGGCCAGGAGGAGGCAGAAAGCGGCCCCCAGTTCGAGCATGCCTGTGCCGGGTGTGACGATCGCCAGCAGCGTCAGCAGGAAACCAAAGACCAGCAGCAGGTAGGCGATGTTGGGATTTAACAGGATGTCCATAATGCGATCCTTTCGGGCGGCTGGAATCATTATACAACGAAAATTGCCGCGCTCTGATGGGATTTACGCAACAGGAAAGCGGTGGTTTTACGGACTAGTTGCTTTGGGGTAGAATACAAGCAGTGAAATACCGTCATACAGTCGAAACAAGTAGTGGAGAAATTGTGAACTTCAAAAAACTTTGTGTCCTTGGCCTGGGTTACATCGGCTTGCCGACTGCATCCACCTTTGCCACGCATGGGATCGAAGTCACCGGCGTGGATATCAACGAAATGGTCGTATCCACCCTGCGGGGCGGGGAGGTCCACATCCAGGAACCCGGCTTGCGGACGGTGGTGGAGGCGGCAGTCAAGTCCGGCAAACTATCTGTGTCCAACCGCCCGGGAACTGCCGATGCCTTCATCATCGCCGTACCGACCCCCTTCCACCACAATGAATATGGCGAATACCAGGGGCGGCGGTACATGAAGGCCGATATGCGGGCGGTCGTCTCAGCCACCGAATCCATCCTCCCGCACCTGCGGAATGGCAACCTGGTGATTCTCGAATCGACCTCGCCGCCGCGCACCACCGTCGGCCTGGTACAGCCCATCCTCGAAAAAACCGGCTTGAGGACCGGTGTGGATTTCCACCTGGCGTATTCGCCGGAACGCGTCCTGCCGGGCCAGATCCTGCGGGAATTGATCGAGAATGCCCGCGTCATCGGCGGAGTCACCCCGGCCTGCGCCGCCGCAGGGCGCGACCTGTATTCCCTGTTCGTCAGGGGTGAGATCGTCCTGACCGATGCCACCACGGCCGAGATGGTCAAGTTGATGGAGAACACTTACCGCGATGTCAATATTGCCATTGCCAATGAGTTCTCCCGCCTGGCGCAACGCTTCGGCGTGGATGTCTGGGAGGCAATCCAGATCGCCAACCGCCACCCGCGGGTCAAGATCCTGCGTCCCGGCCCGGGTGTGGGAGGGCATTGCATCAGTGTCGATCCCTGGTTCCTCGTCGAGACCGCCCCCGACCTGGCCGGGCTGATCTACCAGGCGCGGCAGGTCAACGATACACAGCCCGGGTTCACGCTGGGGATCATCCAGGATGCCCTCGGCAGCCTGCGCGGCAAACGCATCGCTGCCCTCGGGTTGGCCTTCAAAGAGGATGTGGACGACCTGCGCGAAAGCCCGGCGGTTGGAATCGCGCGACTTCTGGCGGGCGCGGGGGCTCTGGTGAAGGCTTTCGAGCCATTCAAACCGGGGGAAAAATTCGAAGGCTTCGAGACCGTAGCCAGCCTGCAGGCAGCGCTGGATGGCGCGGATGGGATCGTCCTGCTCGTGGGGCATACGCAATTCAAGGAACTCCAGCCGAGCGAACTGGCGACGCGCACCCCGGCGCGGGTCGTGGTCGACACGCGTGGTGTGCTCGACCCGGCTGCATGGCAGGCGGCGGGATTCGCCATCCACCGCCTGGGCGCTGGGAAATGACAATGCGCGTCCTGTCCGTTTTTGGCACTCGGCCCGAGGCGGTCAAGATGGCGCCGGTCGTCAGGGAACTGTCCCGGACACCTGGCGTGGAATCGCTGGTCTGTGTCACCGCCCAGCACCGGCAGATGCTCGACCAGGTGTTGAACCTGTTCGGGATCATCCCCGATGTCGACCTGAACCTGATGCGGGACAACCAATCGCTGGCCGAATTGAGCGCCGCCATCTGCACCGGTCTCGACCCGATACTGGCAGACCTGCATCCGGAGTGGGTGCTGGTGCAGGGGGATACAACCACTGTTGCCATGACCGCACTGCTGGCGTATTATCGCCGCATCCGGGTGGGACACGTGGAAGCCGGATTGCGCACCTTCGACAAGTGGCAGCCATTCCCGGAAGAGATCAACCGCCGGGTGGCGGGTGTGACAACCGACCTGCACTTTGCCCCCACTTCTCAAGCGCGAGACAACCTTTTGCGTGAAGGTGTGCCTGATTCCGCCATCGTGGTGACCGGAAACCCGGTCATCGATGCGTTGCAGGTGGTCGCAGCCCAGAACCCCCCAGACGAAGTGCGCGACCTGGCCATCCGCCTGGGACTGGAGACCGGGAAGCGACTGATCCTGGTCACGGCGCACAGGCGCGAGAACTTCGGCCGGCCGTTGGAGGATATCTGCGCCGCGCTGGCGGACCTGGCCGGGCGGGGGGATATTGAGATCGTTTGGCCGGTGCACCTCAACCCTAATGTGCAGGAAACGGCAAAACGCGTACTGGGGGATGTGACGCATGTCACCCTCCTGCCGCCATTGGACTACATGCCCCTGGTGCACCTGATGAAACAAGCCGCCATCATCCTGACCGACTCGGGAGGCATCCAGGAGGAGGCGCCGGCTTTCGGCGTCCCGGCGCTGGTGTTGCGCGATGTGACCGAACGCCCGGAAGGGATCCAAGCGGGGACCCTGAAACTGGTCGGGACGGACCGCCAGGTCATCGTCCGGGAGGCAACCCGCCTGCTCGACGATCCGGCGGCACATCGCGCCATGGCCCAGGCTGCCAACCCGTTCGGCGATGGGCATGCAGCAGAGAAGATCGTGAGCGCTTTGCTGGCTTATCCGGCTTGAAGCGGGGCTCGAGCGTATAATCCATACAGGCTCGGTTATAATACCCGCAACGTATTCTCATCCACATCTAGCAGGAGGCTTTCCATGGATATTGCTGATTTCATCAAGGCTGTTTCGTCGTTCGCTTGGCTGGTGACGATCGGCCTGGTGGCGCTCGCCGTCACCCGCGCCGCCCGCGGCAAGGCAATCAAACGCGCCACCACGTTCGTGATCCTGATGGTCGTGCTGTCGTTGATCCTGACGGTAATCGGTTTCGGGCTGGTTTTCCTGCAGGCCGATGAGCGCGGTGTGGTGGTGTCGCCATATATCCCACTCGGTTATCGCCCAGAAGCGCTCGGATCTGGCCTGCACTGGATCATCCCCGGTGAAACCGTGACAACTTACACCATCTCCCGCCAGACTTATACCATGTCCATTGCCCAGAGCGAGGGCGATATCTACGGGGATGACTCGATCACTGCCCGAACCGCGGATGGCCAGGAGATTTTCGTCGACGCTTCGGTTATCTTCTCGGTGAACCCGGTAAATATCATCGACATTCATATCGCCTGGCAGAATCGCTTCACCAATGAACTGGTCCGCCCGCAGGTGCGCGGCATCATCCGGGATGCGGTTTCCCAGTACGGTGTGGAGGAGGTGGTCAGCACCAAGCGTTCCGAGTTGACTGAATCAATCAATGTTGCGTTGGCGGCCAAGTTGGAGGAAAACGGACTGATTCTGGTCGATTTCGTTTTGCGCAATATCACCTTCTCGGAAGCCTATTCGAACTCCGTCGAGCAGAAACAGATTGCAGAGCAGCAGGCTTTACAGGCGGAACTTATCGTTGAGCAGAAGCGGCAGGAAGCCGAACAGGCCCGCCAGGAGGCCCAGGGCCTGGCCGATGCGGTCGTGATCGCGGCCGAAGGCGAGGCCGAAGCGCGCCTGATCCAGGCTGAGGCTGAAGCCCGCGCCCTCGAAATGCTGGCAGCAGTCATCCGTGAAAACCCGGAACTTCTGACCTACCAGTACATCAACAAACTCTCACCGAATGTGGACGTGATGTTCCTGCCCAGCGACGCGCCGTTCATCTTCCCTCTGCCGGACACGTTACTTCCGTGACAAGAAATGGATGAAATTGCCCCCTCCGGTAGGCAGATCCGCCTGACGAGCCTGTCCAGTTGCGCTGGTTGAGCGTCCAAACTCAACGCGGAGACGCTGGCGCAGGTCCTGCGCCCGGTGCAGGCTTTGTTCGATCCCGGTGACTACCCCGACCTGCTGGTTGGGCTTGAGCGACCGGACGATGCCGCTGTCTGGCGGCTGGACGCGCAACGCGCCCTGGTGGTGACGACCGACTTCTTCACCCCGGTTGTGGATGATCCATATCCATATGGGAAGATCGCAGCCGCCAACAGTCTTTCGGATATCTATGCCATGGGAGGGCATCCATTCCTGGCTTTGAATGTGGCTGCCCTCCCTCCCGATCTCCCGGCGGAGTACTCAGGTGAAATCCTGCGCGGCGGGGCGGAGAAATGTCTCGAAGCCGGGGTGGTGGTTGCCGGTGGGCATACCATCCAGGACAAGGAACCGAAATTCGGCCTGGTTGCGCTGGGTTTTGTCCAGCCTGGCGCGCTACTGACAAAAGCCGGCGCCCATGTGGGCGATGCGCTGGTATTGACCAAGCCGCTTGGATTTGGCGTCACGACCACCGCTTTGAAACAGCAGAGGGCCAACCGGGAAGATATCGCAGAGGTCACCGGCTGGATGGAAATCCTAAACCGCCAGGCGGCTCGAATTGCTGTGGAAATGGGATTGCGCGGGGCGACGGATATCACCGGTTACAGCCTGCTTGGGCACGGCTTGGAGATGGCGGAAGCCTCGCAGGTCGGTTTCAGGATCGAATACTCCAGGCTGCCTTTCGTCTCCTGCGCCAATAGATACGCCGATATGTGGACATTCCCAGGTGGGGCGGCGGATAACCAGCAGTTCTATGGCCGGAAGGTCCAATTCGAAGCGGGACTGGATGAAAAGATACAGATGCTGCTCTTCGATCCACAGACCAGCGGCGGATTACTCCTGGCTGTTCCAGGCGAAAAATTGGATGAATTCATGAACCGTGCAGAGGAATCCGGACAACCAGCCTGGGTCATCGGCCAGGTAGTCGCCGGGGAGGGTATCCAGGTTGTCCGCTGACGAGCCTCCCGACCATCTTTGGCAATCGCTCTCCCCGCCCTGGCAGGCCTGCCTTGCCCTGGTTTGGGAGGCATATTGCGATGACTGTACCCCGATCGCGGCTGTCGTTACCGATGCGGCCGGGAACATCCTCTCCACCGGCAGGAACCGCATCCGTCCCCGCCATAAAATGGACGGACATGGTCGCGGCTGGGAAATTGCACACGCCGAAACGGAAGCCCTGCACAACCTGGATTACGCAGGCCTGGACCCCCATCCCTGCATCCTGTACACGACCACAGAACCCTGCCCGATGTGCATCGGGACATTCTACATGTCCGGCCTGCGGACTTTATACTACGCTGCCAGGGATCCGTATGCCGGCAGCGTCGACCTGCTTGGCACAACCTGGTATATGAGCCGCAAGCCGGTCACCGTCCATGGGCCGGACCCCCGCCTCGAACCCATCCTGACAGCGCTCTTCGCCGAGCAGGAGATCCATCGCCATGATGAACGACTGCCTGAAGATCATCTCTGGCAAAAATACCGCAAAACCATCCCGGAAGGGGTGACTTTGGGCCTCCAATTGGCAAGATCTCGCACTTTGGTGGATTTGCGAGATCGGCAGAGGGATGCAAGGGAAATGCTCAACGAGATATCGTCTCGAAATTCGAATGAACAGATCGGTAAGGAACAACAATGAATCACATCTGGAATGAAATCCTGGTAATCCTGCTTTTGATCGTGTTAAATGCTGTTCTAGTATTGTCTGAAACATCCATGTTGTCGGTCCGGAAAGCGCGCCTGCAACATAAGATCAACGAGGGTCACCATCGGGCAAAACTGGCGCTCAAACTGGCCGAGTCTCCCAATCGGTTCCTGTCGACCATCCAGATTGGAATTACGATCATCGGTATTCTCATGGGTGCGATTAGTGGCGCTACCCTCGCAGAATACCTTGCTGTTCTCTTCCAGGCAATCCCGGTCCTGGCTCCGTTTGGTGAGACCCTTGCGCTGGTGATCGTTGTCATCATTATCTCATTCCTATCGATCATCCTGGGTGAATTGGTTCCCAAGCGCCTGGCGATCCACAACGCTGAAAGGCTCTCCACGACCATCGCCGGGCCGATGCTCTTCGTCTCCAAACTCTTCACACCCTTCGTCTGGCTGCTGGGGAAATCCACCGACCTGATCCTGGGTATGTTCGGCGTCAGGTCCACAGCCCAGTCACTGGTCACGGAAGAAGAGTTGCTGGTCCAACTCGACCAGGGGACACAGGCGGGGATCTTCCAGGAGACCGAACAGGATATGGTGGAAGGCGTCTTCTCGCTCTCCGACCAGCGGGTCAACGCCCTGATGACGCCCCGCAACGAGATCGTCTGGCTGGATGTAAACGACACTCGGGAACAGATCCTACGCAAGGTAAAGGAAAGTCCCTTCTCTCGCTTCCCGGTCGGCGAGGACAGTCTCGACCACCTGGTGGGCGTGGTCCGCGCCAAGGACCTGTTGCTGGCCGAGATCAAGAAGGGCGATAACCTGCGCCAGATCGCCCGCTCGCCTCTCTATGTCCCCGAAACGGCTTTCGGTTCGCGTGCGCTCGAAATGTTCCGCGAGAGCCAGCGTGAATTGATGTTCGTAGTGGACGAATTTGGCGTGGTGCAGGGCATCCTGACCCTGGCCGACATACTCGAGGAGATAGTAGGCGAGTTCGAGGGTGAACCGCAGGCTACCCAGCGCCAGGATGGTTCCTGGCTTCTGGACGGGATGCTCTCCAATGACGATTTCAAGGACCTCTTCAACCTGCGGCGATTACCGGACGAGGAGGAATACGAGACCCTGGGAGGTTTCATCCTGCTGCATTTTGGCCGCATCCCACATCCTGCCGATGTTTTTGAATGGGGTGGGATGCGTTTCGAAGTCGTGGATATGGACGGCAACCGGGTGGACAAGGCGCTGGTCACAACCCTGCCTGGCAGGCCGGCCAACCAGGAGAAATGATAGCGCCCCTGCTGGACCTCGAACCGGTCTACCCATCCCGGCGCTCGCCGGTGCTCGGCCGGGGCGGCATGGTCGCCTCCTCCCAGCCCCTGGCAACTGCCGCCGGCTTGGAGATCCTGGCAGGGGCCGGCAACGCCGCCGACGCCGCGGTGGCAGTTGCTGCCGCGCTCAATGTCACCGAGCCGACCTCGACTGGGATCGGGGGCGATTGTTTTGCATTGTATTATGAAGCCACATCTCAGCAGGTCACAGCCCTGAACGGTTCCGGCCGCGCCCCGCGATCCCTCAGCCTCGAGCGGTTGGCTGGGGAAGGCATCGAACAACTTCATCCCTACCATCCCTATACTGTCACGGTCCCCGGGGCATGCGCCGGCTGGTGTGACCTGGTCGAAAGACACGGTACGCGCAGCCTGGGGGACATCCTGCAACCGGCCATCCGCCTGGCCGAAGGCGGTTTCCCGGTGGCGCCGATCACGTCTCATTTCTGGCAGCGGGCGGCTGGCAGGCAGTTGAAAGAAGCTCTCAATGGCAGGGAAATGACCCTGAACGGGCGCGGGCCGCATCCTGGTGAGATCTTCCACAACCCCGGTCTGGCACGCACCCTGCACAAAGTGGTCGAAGGTGGTAAGGATGCTTTCTACAAGGGCGAGATCGCAGCGGCAATTGCATCCACCCTCCATGAAGCAGGAGGCTGCCTCGACGAGGCCGACCTCGCCGCCCATACAAGCGCCTGGGATGAGCCCATTTCAACAACCTATAAAGGCCTGCGTCTGTGGGAATGCCCCCCAAACGGCCAGGGCATCACCACCCTGCTGGCGTTGAACATCCTGGAAGGATTCGACCTGCAGCCAGACCCGCTTTCACCTGAGCGGCTGCACCTGGAGATCGAGGCCTTGCGGCTGGCCTTTGCCGATACCCGCTGGTACGTGGCCGACCCGCGCCGGGTGAATGTCCCGGTCCAGGAATTGGTCTCGAAGGAATACGCCGCCAGTCGACGGAGGCTGCTCGATCCGCTGGAAGCCACCCTCGACCAGCGCAGGGGTACTCCGGTGGCGGGATCGGATACAGTATATTTCTGCGTGGTGGACCGGTGGGGGAACGCCTGCTCGTTCATCAACAGCAACTACATGGGATTCGGAACAGGCATCATCCCTTCCGGTTGGGGGTTCACATTACAGAACCGGGGGCACAACTTCAACCTGGAAGCCGGTCATCCCAACGCCCTCGAGCCGGGCAAGCGCCCCTACCATACTATCATCCCGGCGCTGGTCACCCGCCCGGACGGCAGCCTGTATGGGCCGTTCGGCGTGATGGGCGGTTTCATGCAGCCACAGGGACACCTGCAGGTCTTCCTGGCATTGGCACAGGGATTCGATACTCAAACCGCCCTCGACCTGCCTCGATTCTGCATCGCTGATGGCGCCTCAGGCGGGGCGGTTTCGCTCGAATCCGGCATATCGGTCGAAGCAATGACTGAACTGGAGCGACGCGGACACCAGGTCCAGTATGTGACCGGCTGGGAACGCGCCCTGTTTGGCCGCGGCCAGGTAATCATCCGAGATCCGCAAACCGGTACCTTGTCCGGCGGCAGCGATCCGCGCGCCGATGGATGCGCTCTTACCCTCGCAGGATGAACAATTGTTCGCTAGGCTTGCTTTTGCCCTTGTTCGGCGCTATAATTTCGGCGTCTGAGGAAGGCCAATTGCTTGCACCATCCACTTAACCGGATGGCAAGTCTTCTCCCGTGAATAAATACCCTCCCGTTTAAAAAGAACATACCCGAGACAGCGCCCTGTGGGGGCAGCCATGTCTTAATTCTTCGCGACCCAGATACGGATGACAACATGAACATAATCGAACTCGAAAGTAAACCCCTGGCCGAGTTGCGCGAGATCGCCAAAGGCTTCGAGGTGCACAATGCCCATCGCTTGAAGAAGGAAGCGCTGGCATTGCGCATCCGGCAGGCGGAGGCGGCACGTGAAGGCCTGGAGGTGCGCGGCGGAATCCTGGAGATCATGAGCGAAGGGATCGGATTCCTGCGCTCGGAGCGTTACCAGATCAGTGACCAGGATGTCTATGTCTCCCAGGCGCAGTTACGGCGCTATGAATTACGCTCCGGCGACCTGGTGATCGGGGCTGTCCGCCCGCCGCGCGAATCGGAGCGACATTACGGTCTGTTGAAGGTGGAAACTGTCAATGGCGTGGATGCAGAAGAATCTCGTTACCGCTCTTCCTTCGAGAACCTGACCCCGGTCTTCCCGGATAAACAATTCGATCTGGAAACGCATCGCGACATCCTGGCAACGCGCCTGATCAACCTGGTAGTACCGATCGGGCGAGGCCAACGCGGCCTGATCGTCTCGCCGCCCAAGGCAGGCAAGACCACCATCCTGAAACAGGTGGCAAACGCCATCTCCCCAGTACCCGGATGTACACTTGATGGTGGTGTTGATCGGTGAACGCCCGGAAGAAGTTACCGACATGGACCGCTCGGTGGATGCCGAGGTGATCGCTTCCACATTCGATGAACCGGTCACTTCGCATGTCCGCACAGCGGAGATTGCCCTTGACCGCGCCAAACGCATCACCGAGATGGGCCGGCACGTGGTGATCCTCATGGATTCCATCACCCGCCTGGCACGCGCTTATAACCTGGTCGTCAACCCATCCGGGCGAACGCTTTCGGGCGGTATGGATCCCTCGGCGCTCTACCCAGCCAAGCATTTCTTTGGCGCTGCCCGTAACCTGGAAGAAGGCGGTTCACTGACCATTATCGCCACCTGCCTGGTGGACACCGGGTCCCGCCTGGACGACCTTGTGTACGAAGAATTCAAGGGCACCGGTAACATGGAACTCCACCTGTCGCGCAAGTTGCAGGAACGCCGCATCTTCCCCGCAGTGGATATCGAACGCTCGTCCACCCGGCGCGAGGATTTGCTCCTGTCTTCCGAAGTCCTGCAGCGGGTATGGTTGATGCGCCGCATGTATATCCAGATGATCTCGCCGCCGCCATCCGGCGCCGGGATGGATTCAGCGGTCGCCACCGAAGCCATCCTGCAGCGCATGGTGAAATCCAAGAACAACCACGAATTCCTGGATAATCTGACCGACCTATGAAGACCTCCGACCAACTGAAGAAATCACTGGGCTCCTTTACGGCATTGAGTTGGGGATCGACCGCAGCGCTTGTCCTGTCCATGCTTGGTTTCGCAGCCTGGAAGGTCCTCCCGGCGCGAACAGACGCGCCCCAGGTTCCGGCCACCTCCGGACGGGAAGTGAATACCAGCATCCTGCCGGCGCTGGATCTTTCCGGTTTTTCACTGGGAATCGTCCGCAATGTTACTCTCGTCACTGACCGGAGCCAGTCGAGCCAGTATGACATCCGTGAGTATTCTGTCAGCCGCGGCGATTCGATCATCGGGATCGCCGATCAGTACAACCTCGAACCCGATACCGTTTTAGCGTCCAATTACGATATCCTCGAAGACGACCCATACGCCCTCCAGCCTGGCCAGGTGCTCAAGATACCGCCAGTGGACGGCGTTTATTACCAATGGGATGATGATGATACACTGCAGTCCGTGGCTGAGAAGTTCGAAGTTGAACCGGCTGTGATCCTGGATTGGGTCGCCAATGGCATCGACCTGACCAACCCGGTCATCGAATCCGGGACCTGGGTGATGATCCCCGGAGGTGTCAAGAAATTCTCGTTTGCCCCGCTTGTTCCAGCGGTGGTGGCTGGCGGTTCTGGTCCGACGCGCGAATCAGCCGGTACGTGTGGAGGCGGTGCGGTTGGCAGCGGCAACTTTGTCTGGCCGACGGCGAACCATTATCTCTCCGGAAAAAATTTCAGCACCACCGAGCATAAAGCCATTGACCTGGCAGCCGCGGAAGGGGCGTTGATCTTCGCTGCCGATCACGGGGTAATAGTCCTGGCTGCCGGCGGTTGGAACTATGGCTATGGCAATGTGCTCATGATCGACCATAACAATGGCTTCCTGACCCTCTATGCCCACTTGAGCGGTTTCAATGTTCAGTTATGCCAGAGTGTCTATGCCGGGTCTGTGATCGGTTATTCGGGGAATACCGGGAATTCCTACGGCGCCCATTTGCATTTCGAGATCCGGGCTGCCGGCGGTGGTTTTTACAACCCATGGAGCCTGCTCCCGCCGCCATGACCCCCTTTACAGGAAAAAAAATCGAAGCCGCCCTGCGTGACCTACCGCTGGGCGGTCTCCGCTATTATGCCTCCACCACTTCGACCAATAACCTGGCGCTCTCCTGGGCGGCAGAAGGTGCACCCGACCTGGCGTTGGTCGTTGCCGACGAGCAGACTGCCGGTCGCGGGCGGTTCGACCGCCGCTGGTATACGCCAGCGGGATCGGCGCTGGCAATCAGCCTGGTTATCCGTCCAAACCTTCAAGAAGCACAGTTCATCGCGCGTTTCACAGCCCTGGGAGCCCTGTCTGTGTGCGAGGCGTTACGGTCGATGGGGTTGCGGTCCGAGGTCAAATGGCCGAACGATGTTCTTGTTGACCGGCGGAAAGTTTGCGGCGTCCTGGCTGAGACGGTCTGGTTTGGCGAGCATGTGGAGGCTGTTGTGGTCGGGATCGGCGTGAATGTCTCGGCTGCGTCCATCCCCGATCCAGCCCGCTTGAACTTCACGGCCGCCAGCCTCGAGACAGAATCAGGTACCCATCCAGGGCGGCTACCGCTGCTCCACTCAATCCTCGAGCAGGCGCTGGCCTGGCGGCTGCGCCTATGCGAGAGAGTCTTTATCCGGGAATGGGAGGCGCGCCTGGCTTTCCTGGAGGAAATGGTGGTCGTGCAGGATGACCAGGGTAATGCTCACACTGGCAGACTCAAAGGGTTGGGGATGGATGGGAGCCTGCGCCTGGCGCTCACAAGCGGAGGCGTGGCGACCTTCCAGGGCGGTGAAGTTCAACTGCGTCCGCAATTGTGATATACTGCCGACGAGGTGATCCATGCTAGATAATCTCCGTGACCAGGCTGCTTCGACACCCTTCCCCCAGGACGAGGACGATTTACTTCTCCCCGAACAACCCACCGAAACTCCCGGGCGGAGACGGGCTGCCTTCCCTTTAATGAACATGCTGCCGCAACAGCGTTTCATCCTGACGGCGATGCTCCTGGTGGAGGTCTGCCTTCTGGGGATCGTCCTGCTCTTTATTACCGGCAAGATCGTCCTGCCAGCCATGTAAGCAACATATTTCTCTTCACGAAGATAACAACGTGCCGGTGATTCCGGCACGCTTTTATTATTGGCTAGAACAGTTGAGGCTGAGGTTCTTCGCCCTTTGATTCGCCATTTGGGACACCAACTTTTTTCAATTCTTCGGTGGCAATGCGGGCGACTGATGCCACCCGATCGCCGGCTTTCACTTCCATTACCTTTACGCCCCGCGTTGCTCGTCCCTGCTGACGCATATCCAGGACCTTCAAGCGCAGTAC
>VGNO01000043.1 GCA_016865985.1 Chloroflexota bacterium
TGGCGAAGATGCTTTTCATGCGGCCTGGATCCGTATCGACCCAGCCATGCGGACCATCGACCAGGATGCAATCGAAGGGCGCCGCCTCCACCTCGTCCGGGAAGCGCATCGCCAATCGGTCAGGCGCAACCAGGAGTTCCCGCCATTGGGCGCGCCGCGTCCCATAGTCCACCAGGCAGCCGGAGAGATGCGGCTGTTCCTGTTTTACCCGGTTGAACCAGGAGGAGTCATCTTCGATGAAGATCGTTTCCCCGCCCCGATTCAACTGATGCCAGAAATATGAGTCGTAGCCAAAACCGAATACCAGCAACCGGCAGGGGACTTTTCGTTTGATCCTCCCGGCGATGAAAATGATCTCGTCGACACCCAGGTGGATCTGGTTGGCGTCTCTCGCCAGCCGGATGAAGAACCGCGACACGAAAACGGCTGCTAAGGTGGAAGCAATGTTCCTGATCGGTTTCAGCATGGGAGAGTGGTCATACCCTCGGCGGAAAATGTCCCCGGCGCTTCCGAAGCGCCGGGGACTTCCAAGGAAGTAGTTTATTTCAAGAAGACGATCGTACTGAGGATTTGATCGGGGATGTTTTGATAAGCATTGAACTCTTCCTGGACTTCGGTCCGCATTTCGAAGATATACTCGTCCTTACCGTTGATCACCCGGACATTATTGATGTACCATTTTCCGACAATTCGCATGCTTGCCATATCCACTATCGGATACTCGTATACCCGCTGGACGGCCGTTTCTCCGCCTACTTCGAACACCGTCCGGGAAATCAGTTTTATGGCGTTGATATCGATACCGTTCAGCATTGCGAGCATGATTTTCAAATCCCAATCCTCCTGGTCAGTCTTCTCGACATCCTGGACGGGAGACGATCCGGGGGGATAACGAACGATTTCTATTCTGACATCTTCTGCTGCCGAATGGAGCAAATTGATCACGCAATCTGTGGATCCAGGCATGCAGGCATGCTCGCGCGGCTCGGTGGTTGTCCAGTCGGGCGGATAATAGAGGGTCAGCCATTCGTTCTCATAAAATATCCATCCGGATAGGAATTCCGGGATGGCAGTAGGGGTGGGCGAGGGTGTGAGGGTTGGCGTGAGCGTTGGGATGAGCGTGGCTGTAGGTGTCTTTGTCCATGAGGCTGCGGTCGCGGTTTGCACGGTGGCGGTCATGGTCGCTTGTTCCGCGGAACTCGGGCCGCAAGCGGTTGCGAATATCAACAAGCAGGCTGCAAGAACGATCGTGTGTTTCATGTTTTTCTCCCTTCTGATATGTGGTTTGGATTACTAAACGACCCTGCAGGAATACCGACGGACAAAACCTGGATGGGCGAATTATACCAAATCCCAATACTTCGACGAGCAACGGGATGGTGGTCCACCCCCGGCGGGGACGTGAGTCTCTCGCCGGGCCAGATAGTGGTCAATTCTCCATTGCTAGTACATCTTGGCGAAAATATGTCGTTGGTTGCTTTTGCATAAACAAGAGCAAATGGGCTGATTCGAGCCAAAATTCGACCATATAACCACCTACTCATTTATGCCAAAGTGTACTAGGCACATATCCATAACGCCGCAATACGGTGACACTGCCTGTTGTTATTAAGAGTTTTGATCCGCATAGCTATCCATAAGTTCTTTCACAAGCTCTTTATATTCACTCCTGATGAAATAACTCTCCTTTATCCATGGATAATCAGGGTGAGGTTCATAGCCAATGACTTGACGGATAAAATCGTTTTTTGCCATACCTATTTGCCCAGAAATTAACGAAAGAAAATAACCGGCGTCCCTTGAGTTATCGGCTTCACCAGATTTTACTAATTCTGATTTCAATTGCTCTCTATTTACCTTTCCTTCGTGTAAAAGAACAGGGAATAGAACTTTTCGCATGCGCTGAGCCGACCATAAACTCTGTGATAGATAATTCTTAAGCCGTTCAACCAAGACCTCTGTAGAGTAGTTTCCGGGTTCATCCGACATAGGTATTTGAAATTTTTTCTTCTTTTCAGTTCTAAGTAATTCAACCGCTTCTGAAATAATCGCTGTTCTGGTCAACAACTCGTCGCCACTGCTCGTTTTTATATATTTGAGGAGTATTGCATTAATACTTACATCGTAATTACTCGAAAGCCAATTTACCATTCGCTCCAATGAATCTTCGATACCAAATCCAACGAGAAAAATACGCTGAACATCATTGATGTCGACAGTTTCTAAATCGATATCAGGGAAACCTTCCGTCAGCTGTTCATCTAAACTCTTACCTGTATATTGAGTGCAAATTTCGCTTATTTTTTCTACACTCCATTCAGCGATATCAGATGCGTAATCCATTGCTTGTACAAGCGATTCTCGAGGCAATAAATCTCTCTTTAATTCAATGACTGCAATATTTCCTTGTTTGTCGATAGCAAGCAAATCAAGTGGTCCAGACTTGGTTGGTGTCTGCCTACCAATGACGATAATATCGGGACTGACGATGGATGGATTTGATGCAATCCATTCCTCCAAATCATGGGCTTCTTTCCTCCCTGCGTCCGACATCCGAGTATCTACGGTTTGTAATTTCCCATTGACAACTTGCCATGTCTTGATTTGTGTAGGCATAAATCAACTCCTTGAAAAGCACCTATCATCTGATCGAGTTGACAGCCTGATGGATGGGAGGCTGTCCGCTCATGCCCTTTGTAGGGCGATCTCATGACTGTTCTGGGATGTCCAGCGTCCCACCGCTCACACCTGCTCGAACCTCTCCACCGGCACCACGAAGACCGTGGCGCGTTTTTCGCCGGCGGCGGCGGGGGCGCAGGTATTCTTCATCACCTGGATGGCGGGTTCCACCTGGGCCTCGTCCACGCCGACCAGCAGGGTGACGACGCCGCGCCGCAGCAGGCCGCCGGTGCTGGCGATGCGCGTCACGCGGAAGGAACCGGCTGTCAGGGCCAGGGTGACGGCGTCGGCGTCCAGGTCGCGCAGGATGGCAATGATCATCTTCATGGCTAGAACTCCTCGAACCGTTCGACCGGAAGGGTGAAGACGGTCGCCCCGCCCACCGTCACCGGGACGGGGGTCGGCAGGGGCAGGGGCGATCCCTCGAGCGGGATGGCCAGGTATTCCACCCGCTGGCGGCAGGCTTTTTGCAGGGCGGCGATCAGTTTTTCCTGCCCGTCCTGCGGCAGGCCGACCATCAGGGTGGCGTTGCGCCGCCCCAGGAAGCCCCCGGCGCTGGTGAGATGGATGACCGGCGCCTCCAGCAGGCTCAGGGCGCGTTCCGCCAGGTCCACGTCCTGCTCCTGGACAACGACCGCCAGCAGGCGACGGATGGGGGGATGGTTCACGGCTGCTCCTCCTGTGGACAGACCAGGCAGCGGCTGGGGTCGTCCACCGCCAGCGCCTGGCCGTCCGGGAACACGATCTCGGTCTGGTCCTCCCGGCGGGTGACCGCCAGTCCCCTATATTTTACCGTAACCGGCCACGGAAATGGGTTGCTGCCGTCCAATTCCACGCAGCCGCCGGGGGCGAAGCGCACCCCCAGCACGTCCAGGAAAAGGCCGAGCGGCGCCAGCCCCGCCAGGGCTTCGCGTTCGCCCAGCCCGGCGCCGGTCTCGCCCTGGAGGGCGGCGTAGAAGGCGCGCTGTCCCTTCAGGTTGGCGACGATCCCCGCCATCAGGCGGGCGAACAGGGCGGCGGCTTCGACCCGCATTCCATTCTCCAGCAGGGCTTCGCCAAGCATCCGGTTCCAGGGCAGGCGCACGACCGGGGCTTCCTGCGGGAGGGCGGTTTGCAGCACGCCGAATGGTCGCAGCAGCCGTCCGCCCGGCAGGAGGGCCGCCGCCAGGCCGGGCGTTTCCCGGACGGACGCCAGGCGGCAGGCCAGGTCCTCGGCGGCCAGGTTTGGCGCGGCGAGGGTGAAGCGGTCGTTCCGGCCAAGTCCCTGGCAGCGCACTTCCGCCAGGCGGGTATAACAATGGCGGGTGGTGTAGAAGGCGCGCTCCCCGGCCCATTGCAGGCTGGCGCGGGCGACCTCCTCCCTGACGGCCTTCCCGTCGGCGCGACCGCGCAGGCTGAAACGCGGCTGGCTGGCCGGGCTGGCAAGGAGCAGTTGCAGCAGCAGGCGCTGCGGCCGTTCGAAGGCCAGTTTCAACGGGTGGAGGCCGCTGCCGCGCTTGCGCGCCAGGGTCCGCCCGGCGGGGGAGGCGTGTGCATCGCGGTCGCGCATCAGGTGGCGCCTGCCGCCCGGGGCGCGGGTGGATTCGACCAGCGCCCGGCAGGCTTCGGCGCGGGCGGAGAGCGCCTCCCGTTCATCATCCACGCCGGCCTGCCCGGCCATCTCCGCCAGCAGGCGGTATTCCCGCTGGAGCATGGCGGCCAGGATGGGGGTCTCGACCGTGGCGATGTCGAGTCCCTGTCCCTGCGGCTGCCAGGGGTCGAAAAGCGGGTGGTCTTCGAGCCCGGCCTGCAGCGGGTGGTCCCATTCGGGGAAGCCGTCCCGGTCGCGGTCGTGTTCGGGGGCGTCCCAGGCCTCCAGGAACCTGCGCAGGCGAGGGAGCATCCCATCCGGGATTTGGGCGCGGCGCCCGGCCCCGTACACCTTCCAGGCCAGGCCTGCCAGCAGGGGCGGGGCCAGCCAGCGGCCGGCGGGATTATCCGCCCCGCTCTTGCAGGGCAGGAAACCGTCCTCCCGCATGGCGGCGAGGAAGTTCTCCAGCAAGCCTTCGGCAAGTTGCGGGGCGCCGGCCAGGGCGTCGGAGAGGTGGAGGGCGTCGAACAGCGACTGACCGTCGAAATGGGGGGGGAATTCGCGGCCGGGGGCGGCGCCGGCCTGGTCGGGGCGGCGGGAGGTGACGAAGGACGGGCGCGGCAGGCCGCCGCAGGCCGGGAAGAAGAGGCTGAAGGCGGCCTTCTGGCTGAAGGCGAAGGCGGCGTCCCAATCCTGGTCGCCGCAGGCCACCTCCACCGTCTGGCTGGCGTTGAGCAGTTCCAGCCGCGCCCGTTCGGCCTCCCAGGGGCGGGCGGCGGTGCGGCGCGCCAGTTCGAAGGAGGCCTGCTGGTCGGGCAAGGCGGCGTGCGCCCAGGTCAACTGGCGCGAGCCGCCGGGCGGCAGGACGAGGTCCACCGCCAGCGACGGGTACGGTCCCGGCCCGGGGCGCGGCCCGCCCGTCAGGAAGACCACCGGCGAAAGGTCCGAAGTGCGCCCGGCCAGGATGTTGACCGTCTGCGCCAGGAGCGGGGAGAAGGCGCGGCCTCCGACCGGCGCCAGTTGGGCGCACAGGTCGAGCGCCAGCGCCTGCCGGTTCTCGCTGTGGTTGGCGATCCCGAAGCGCCCGGCCAGGGTCTGGGACGAGGGGACCCAGAACTCGGCGTCGACCTCGATCCCGGCCAGCGGGGAGAAGTGGAAGAGCAGGAAGTTGGGGGCGAAGCGCCGCAGGCGGGGCGGGGCGGGGAAGCGCGCCGGTTCAGCCAGCGCCTGCCCGCCTGCCAGGAAGCGCGGGAAGATGCGCGCCGCCCGCGCCCGCAGGCCGTAGGTGGTGCGGGCGGCCAGGGCGGGTGGGTCGCCGCCGCCCAGTTCCACCTCCCAGGCGATGTCGCTGCCGGGCGTCAATTCTCCGAGGCGGAAATCGGCCGCCAGGGTTAAGTTGAGGGGGTCGCCGGCGCCGAGGTACCAGTTTCGCATGGTCATATTGTACGGTCAGACCGGTGAGCGGTCAAAGGTTTTGTGCTAGAATTCGTGCAATTACCTTAGAAGGAGTATGGAATGTCCGTTGCAATATCACCCCAGGGCCTGTATTTCGAGCAGTTCGAGATCGGCCAGAAGTTCGCCACGGTCGGGCGCACGGTGACCGAGGCGGATGTGGTCAACTTTGCCGGGATCTCGGGCGATTTCAACCAGGTGCACACCGACCTCGAGTACAGCCGGAAATCTTCTTTCGGGACGCGCGTGGCGCATGGCCTGCTGGTCTTGTCGATCGCCTCGGGCCTGATCCTGCGCACCGGCATCCTGGAAGGGACGGTGATGGCCTTCCGCGAGATCAACGATTGGAAGTTCGTCAAACCGGCGCTGGCGGGGGATACGATCTCGGCCGAGATCGACATCACCGCCCGCAAACCGTTCCCGCGCCTGAACGGCGGGGCGGTCACGATCCGGATCAATGTCCGCAACCAGGCCGGCGAGACGGTCATGAAGGGGGACTGGGTGGCGCTGGTGCGGATGGCGCCGGCCACCTAGGAGCCTGGGACATCCCATGCCCACCCCAAAGCCCGAAGATCCCGGCGAGAAACTGCGCCGCCTGCTGGAAGCCTCCGAAGCGGAGACGCAGGCTGAGCCGCTGCCGTCCCAGCCCGGCCTGCCGGAACCATCCCGCCCGGCGCTGGACGAGCACGGGATGCCGCTGCCGCGCCGGGTGGATGAGATCGACATGGACGCCACGCGCGTCACGCCGGTGGCCTACGAGGCGCGCACGACATCCAGGCAGCCGGCGCGGCGGCCGACCCGTCCGCCGCGGGACTGGCGCAGGGCAGGCGGCTGCCTGCTGCGGGGGGCTATCCTTTCGGTCTTCCTGCTGGTCGGGTTCAGCCTGCTGCTGGCGGCGATCGGCATCTATGCCTATTACACCACCGCCGCCACCCTGCCGAGCGTGGAGGATTTGCAGGCGCACGCCTCGCAGTTCGAGACGACCCGCATCCTCGACCGCAACGGCCACCTGCTCTACGAGATCCTCGACCCGAGCGCCGGGCGGCGCACCTACACCCGCCTGGCCGAGATTTCCCCGTATGTGGTGGCGGCCACCATCGCCACCGAGGACAAGGAGTTCTATAACCATCCCGGCTTCGACCTGGCCGCCATCCTGCGCGCCTTCGTGCAGAACCTGACCAGTGACGAGATCGTCTCCGGCGCCTCCACCATCCCCCAGCAACTGGCGAAACTGCTGCTGCTCTCTCCGGACGAGCGCGCCGAGCAGAGTTACGCCCGCAAGGTGCGGGAGGCCATCCTGGCGGCCGAGATCAGCCGCCGTTATATGAAGGATGAGATCCTCGAACTCTACCTGAACGAGATCAACTACGGCAACCTGGCCTACGGCATCGAAGCCGCGGCCGAGACCTATTTCGGCAAGCGCGCCGGCGAACTGAGCCTGGGCGAGGCGGCCTTCCTGGCAGGCCTGCCGCAGTCCCCGGCCATCTACGATATCTTTACCAACCCGGAGGGCGCCCTGGCGCGCCACGAACAGGTGCTGGTGTTGATGTACCAGTTGAGCCTGGAGGAGGGCTGCATCCACGTCAGCAACAGCGCCAGTCGCGTTTGCGTGGACGAGACGCTGGCCGTCCAGGCTTCGACCGAGATCAAGCGCTACGCCTTCCAGCCGCCGGTCTACAACATGCGTTACCCGCACTGGGTCACCTTCGTCCGCCAGCAACTGGAAGCGCTCTACGACCCGCAGACCATCTACCGCTCCGGTTTCACCGTCTATACCACCCTCGACCCCGGCCTGCAGGATATGGCGCAGTCGCTGGTCACGAACCAGGTGGCGGCGCTCGCCGACCGCCAGGTGAGCAACGGGGCATTGGTCGCCATCCGCCCGGCGACCGGCGAGATCCTGGCAATGGTCGGTTCGCCGGATTTCTACAATGTCGAGATTTCCGGGCAGGTCAACATGGCCGCCAGCCCGACCCGCCAGCCGGGCTCCTCCATCAAGCCCATCACCTACCTGGCGGCTTTCGAGAAGGGTTGGACTCCCGCCACCCTGCTATGGGATGTGCCGGTCAAACTCCCGCCTTCCGGGGACCCGAACGACCCCAACCCGCTCTACGAGCCGGTCAACTACGACGGCAAGTTCCGCGGCCCGGTCACGATCCGCAGCGCCCTGGCGAATTCCTACAACATCCCGGCCGTCCGGGCGCTGGAATTCATCGGCATCTACGACAACCCCCTGACGCCCGAAAGGGACGGGATGATCGCCATGGCCGAGCGGCTGGGCGTCACCAGCCTGACCCGGGACGATTACGGCCTGTCGCTGACCCTCGGCGGCGGGGAGGTCAGCCTGCTGGAGATGACGGGCGCCTTCTCGGTCTTCGCCAACCAGGGACGGCGCGTCCCGCCGGTGGCCATCCTCAAGATCGTCGATTTCGAGGGCAACCTGGTCTTCGAGTACGCCGCGCCGGCAGGCGAGCAGGTCATCACCGCCGGACATGCCTTCCTGATCTCGTCCATACTTTCGGACAACGAGGCGCGGGCGCCGATGTTCGGGCGCAACTCGGTCCTGGCGCTGCCCTTCCCGGCGGCGGCCAAAACCGGCACGACCAACAACTTCATGGATAACTGGACGATCGGCTACACCCCGGATATTGCGGTGGGCGTGTGGGTCGGCAACGCCGACTACACCCCGATGGCTGAGAATACCACCGGCCTGACCGGCGCGGCGCCGATCTGGTCGCAGTTCATCCAGGGCGCCATCCAGCAGTTGACCGGCAACAACCCGACCCCCTTCAACCGTCCACCCGGGATCGTCGAACAGATCGTCTGCGCCGTATCCGGGACCCAGCCCTCCCCGTTCTGCCCCTCGCAGCGCAGCGAGTTCTTCGCGGCCAGCCAGCCCCCGCTGCCCGCTGGCAGCGACCTGTGGAGGCTGATCGCCATCGATACCTGGACCGGCCTGATCGCTTCCAGCGACTGCGCCGGTTACGAGGACGAAGACCTGTTCCTGAACGTCTCCGATCCCTGGGCGCGCACCTGGATCCTGACCAGCCCCAACGGCCAGGACTGGTCGCGCGAGATCGGTTTCAACCAGCCGTTCAGTTTCGCGCCGGAAACGACCTGCAAGGCCGGCGACCCGCGCCCGCTGCTGGAATTCGTTGGGCTGGAGGACCAGCAGGTGATCCGCGACCTGTCGCTGGAGGTCCACGCCGTTGTCAACGCCACCGGTAATTTCCAGAGTTTCCGCCTCGAATGGGGGACCGGGACCGACCCCGGCGAGTGGCGGGCGCTGGTGAGCGATACCTGGACCCCGGTGGTTGCGGCGGCCAGGATCCACACCTGGGACCTGGGCGACGTGCCGAATTCGGTCGTCACCCTGCGCCTATACATGACCAGCAACGACGGCCACGCCGCCGAAAAACGCATCCATCTCTACATGGATGTGCCCACCCCGACTCCCACCCCCACCCCGACCGCCACCGAAACGCCGACCCCGACCCCGACCCCGACGGCCACCGAAACTCCCCTGCCGACCGAGACCCCATCGCCGCTCCCGACCGACACCCCGACCCCGCCGTAACCCGGCTGCGGCAGGAAACCCCTCCCATAAAACACGGAGACCGCCTGTGACGACGGTCTCCGTCTGTTTTAATGGAAATCCGCACCCGGCGGCGGTCACGGGGCGGGACGCCAGACCGGGTCGAAGTCGTAGGCGGGATCGGTCGTGAGCGGGGCGCGCTGCTCGCCGTCGCTGGTCATCAGGAAGATATCGTACTGGTCGCCATCGGCGCCTTCGAAGACCAGCCAGTTCCCATCCGGGGAGTAGGCCGGGTCGATGGCGAACAGGCCGCCCTCCAGCCGCCGCGACTGGCGCGTGGTGCGCTCGGAATAGAGGATGTAGTTCAACGAACCCCAGTCCAACACCTTGTCGGTGCGGGTGAAGAGGATCGTCTCGCCGTCCGGCGACCAGGCCGGGTAGAGGTCCCAGACATCCGCCGGGCCGACGATCAGTTTCACCTGGTTCTGGCCGTTATCGGTCATGTACCAGATCTGGTAGATGTTGTTCTGGCGCAGGGTAAAGGCGATCTGGGTGCTGCTGGGCGACCAGGCCGGCATGCGCGCCGGCTGGTCGAAGGGCGTCTCGGTCAGGCGGGTGATGGTGAGGTCGGCCAGTTTCATGACGTAGATCTGGGCATACCCCTCGGCGCGCGAGGCGTAGGCGATGCGCGTCCCATCCGGCGACCAGGCCGGGTCGAAGTCCTCGCCGGGCCCGGTCGGCAGGGCGGTCAGTTCGCTGCCGTCGGGGTCGATGAGGAACAGGTCGGTCTCGAGGCCGACCGCCACGCCTTCATCCTTCTCCGGGCAGGGGGAGACGAAGACCAGTTGCAACCCGTCCGGCGAGAAGTCCGGCTGGCAGGCGCCGCCGGGCTGGTTGGTGACCTGGCGCAGGTTGCCGCCGTCGAGGTCCATGATATAGACCTGCGGGCTGCCCGTGCGCATCGAAACGAAGGCGATCTCGCCCGTCCCGCCGCCGAGCGGGGTGGGGGCGGGGGTGGGGGTCTCGGTCGGGGTGGGGGTGAGGGTCGGCGGGCGGATGCGGGTGGAGGTCGGGGTGACGGTGGAGACGGCCCCGGCAGTCGGGCTGGCGTCATCCGCGGCTGTGCCGGTCACTGAAATCGCCGCCGGGCTTTCATAGGCGGTCGGGCTGGCGACCATGCCGTTGATGAACTCCGACAGCGGGGTGTAGAAGTACAGCAGCGCCGTCAGGCCGACCAGCAGGGTCAGCAGGAAGAAGGACATGAAGGCCCAGCAGCCGGCGCCGAGTTGTTTGCGGCGCGGGCGGGAGGGCGGCTTGGCGACCTCCATCAGTTGGGCGGTGATGGGTTTGTCCGGCGGTTCCTTGATATCCTCGTCCCCGTGGGCGGTGGGCGGCGGGGTGACGAGCAGTTCGCCCTCCAGGCGCTGGGTCTTGACATTCGAGTAGAGCAGGGCTCCCTTGAACTCGTCGGCGGTCTGGTAGCGGTCTTCGACCTTGACGGCCATCGCCTTTTCGATGGCCGAGGCCAGGCGTTTCGAGATGCGGGCGTTGCGTTTGCGGAGGGGGGTCAGGTCCACGCTGTCCATGGCGCGCGCCAGCCCGTCCTCCGGGATGACGCCGGTCAGGGCGGCGTAGAGGGTGGCGCCGAGCGAGTAGATGTCGGTGCGCGAGTCGGTGCGGGCGGTGCCGTACTGCTCGGGCGGCGAGTAGCCGGGGGTCATGGCGCGCGCCCCGGTGGTGGTGGCCTGGCTGCCCTTGACGACCTTCGCCAGCCCGAAGTCCACCAGGTGGATATGGCCTTCGGAGGTGATCTTGACATTGCCGGGTTTGACATCCCGGTGCAGGATGGGCGGCTTGCGGGTGTGCAGGTAGGCGAGCGCGTCGCACATGGAGGCGCCGATCAGGATGGCTTCCTCTTCGCTGATCGTCCCCTGGCGTTCCATCCGCTGGCGCAGGTCCTCGCCTTCGATGTAGTCCATCACCAGGTACTGGCCCTGGTCGCCGATCACGAAGTGGTCGGTGACGCGCGGCAGGTTGGGGTGGCGCAGGTTGGCCAGGATGACCGCCTCCAGCCGGAACTGGCGGGCATATTCATCGGTGGTGAAGAGGTTCTCCTTGACGGCAACTTCGACCCCCAGGTTCTCATCCACGGCGCGGTAGACGGACCCCATGCCGCCCTGGCCGAGGATCTCGACGATCCGGTATCTTTTATGGAGGAGGGCGCCGCGTTCGATGGTCATCCTTGGTATCTGCTTCCGTCTTCGGGATGCTCCCGATTATATCAAACGGACGGGGACAGGCGCATTCATTCCGGCCGCTGCGCCAGTTTGAGGGCGTAGAAGACGAGCGGGGCGCCGGCCGCCACCCAGAAGCCTATCAGGGCATAGCGGACGTAGCGCAGGCTGTAGGCCAGCCAGTTGTCGCCTTCGGGGAAGACCATCTTCAGCCCGAGGTAGAGCGCCAGCACGCCGGCCACGCCCAGCAGGAAGCGCAGCGCCCGTTTCCACCAGGCGCCGCCGGCATCGAAACCGCCTTTGCGCGCCAGCAGCGCCAGTCCCGCCGCCAGGCCGAACAGGGTCCCGGCATTGGTCAGCACGCCTTCCAGCGAGACCGGGTTGATCGGTTCCTCGTCCGGGAAGGCCAGCGCCGCGTTTTCGACCCATTCGACCGGGGTGGTGAAACCGGCCTCGAGCGAGAGGTAACCGGGCAGGTTGACCAGCAACAGCAGCAGGGAGAAGCCGAACGCCAGCAGCGCCTGCTTCCCCAGGTTGAGTTTCCTGACCCAGGCGGTGACCGGTTTCCACAAGACGAGGGTCAGCCAGAGCACGATCCCACCGATCAGCCAGCCGAGCAGGACATCGTGCGGGAAATGCACACCCAGGTAGAGGCGGGAGAGGCCGATCAGCAGGATGACCAGCGCCGCCGCCAACCAGGCCCAACCCTTCTTCAAAGTGGCGGCCACCATGCCCCACACGCCGGTCGCGATCTGGGCATGGCCGGAGGGTACGCCGAAGGAGGTCTCAGCGGCGTGGGCGGCGACATCGGCGCTGAACCAGTAGGGGCGCGGCCCATGCAGCGCCAGTTTGAAGGCGTCGTTGACAGCCCCGCTCACCAACAGGATGAACGCCACCCGGATGCCGAGCGCCGCGTCCACGCTCCAGTACAGCACCGGCAGGAAGAACAGGAAGAAATATTCGCTGCCCAGGAAGGTGATGGCCGACATCGGCCCGGCCAGCCAATCGCCCAGGCCCTGGAAGGCGACGATGAGATCGATGCCAAAGTTGAGAATGGGTTCCACAGGGTACCTCCTCCAGAGGAATTGACGGTTGAATGTCTTTTATTGTACACTCGAACCATGAAAAACGCACGCGGATATGCCTTCGACGCCTGGGCAGCCCTGATCGTCTTCGCTGTGGCGCTGACATCCGCGGTACGCCTGTCCATCACCGAATGGGCGAAAGGGATCGAACTCCCGACCGAGGCGGCCGCCCTGGGGGTGCTGCTCGGCCTGGCGCTCAGCCAGAGCCGCTTCCGCCGCGGGACGGCGCTCTTCTTCGAGATCGCCTACGGCATCCTGCTGCTCCCCCTGCTCTTCGGTTTCAACCTGTATCCCAGGGATGTCCAGTGGCTGGAACGCCTCGCCAGCCTGGCAGGGCGGCTGGCCCACTCCGCCGGCCTCCTGGTCCAGCGCCAGCCGGTCTACGACCCGCTGCTGTTCCTGCTGCTGGCCTGCCTCCTGTACTGGTCGATCGGCCTGGCGGCTGGCAACCTGCTCTTCCGCCGGGGGAATTACCTGGCGGCGGCGCTGCCCGGCGGCCTGGCGATGGTGGTGGTGCAGTTCTACGACCCTGCCATGGCGCGCATCGGACTCCTGGCGGTCTACCTCTTCCTGTCCCTGCTCCTGCTGGGACGCCTGAACTACATCGACCGCCGGATGTTCTGGAAGGCGCGCCACGTGGCGCTCCCGGCCGAGACCGGGACCGACCTGAACATCAGCATCGTGGCCGCCGCCACCGTCCTGGTCGTGGCAGCCTGGCTCATCCCGCTCCCCGCCAAACCGGTCTGGGCGACGCGCAGCCTGTGGCGGCAGGTGAGCGAGGCGGTCGCCCCGGAGCAGGAGGACCTCGGCAACCTGCTGGCCGGCCTCGAGAACACCCAGGCCCCGGCTGGCCGCAGCGCCAGCCTGTACGGCGATTCCCTGGAACTGGGGGAGCAGGCGGCGGAGGGCAATACCCAGGTCTTCACCGTCTCGCTGCCCGGGGTCTACGTGCCGCGTTTCTACTGGCGGGTGCGGACCTATGACCTGTACGAGGTCTCGCAGTGGAATACCGACCCGCTCGCTTCCCGCGAATTCTCCCCGGCCGACGACACCCTGGAATTCCCGAACCTGGCCGGATTACAGGAGGCCGCCTTTACCTTCGAAATGAAGGTGCACAACGTCACCAGCCTGGTCGCGCCGTCTCACACCTTCTGGGTCAGCCGCCCGGTGCAGGTGCAGGGGTTCCGGCTGGAGGGCGGCCAGTTGGAGCCGGTGCTCTTCACCAGCCCGCAGTCCATCCCGGCCGGGGAGCAGTACCGGGTGCAGGCCTATCTCAGCAACCCGACCGTCACCCGCCTGCGCCAAGCCGGGAGCGAGTACCCGGAATGGGTCGCCAGCCGTTACCTGCAACTGCCGGCCGATTTTCCGCCGCGCGTGGCGGAACTGGCGCGCTCATTGACCGAGGGGCTGGAGACGCCCTACGACAAGGCGCAGGCCATCACCGATTACCTGCGCGGGACAATCGTCTACTCCCGCACGGTCGAACCTGCGCCGCGCGGCGCCGACCCGCTGGAGTGGTTCCTGTTCGAGTCACGCCAGGGATATTGCAACTACTACGCCACCGCCGGAGTGCTGATGCTGCGCTCGGTCGGGGTGCCGGCGCGGCTGGCGGTCGGGTATTCGCAGGGATCGCCCCAGCCGGGCGACCCTTCCATCCTGCAGGTGGCGAGGTCGAACGCCCATGCCTGGCCGGAGGTCTACTTCCCCGGACTGGACTGGGTCGAATTCGAACCGACCGCCGCCCAGCCGCCGCTGCTCCGCCCGGTCGAACGCGAACAGACCAAGGCGGCGACTCCCGCCCCCCTGCCGCCGGAGCATGGGCTTCCGGAACAGGAGGAAGCGCCACTGCCGCAGGAGGAAGCGCCGGCAACGCCGGGCACACTGCCCGTCGCCGGCCCGGTCGATGCGCCTCCCTATGGCTGGCTGGCGGCGCTGGCAGTAGGCGCCGCCCTTTTCACCGCCGCCGCCCTTGCCTGGCGGCGCAGGATCACCCGCGCCCCGGTCGCCTCGCCTCTGGCGGTGCGCATCAAAGCCGGCCTTGACGAACGCGACATCCCCGCCCCGCGATGGCTGGCAGACTGGGCGCTGCGCGCCGGACAAGCCCCGGCGCAGCGCGCCTTCTCGCTCGTCTACCGCGCCCTGCGCCGCCTGGGAGGCAGCCGGCCCCCGTCCATGACCCCGGCCGAGGCTGCCGGACGCCTCCAGTCCCTGCTGCCGGGGGCGGCCCCGGCCATCGCCACCCTGCTGGATGAATACCAGGCGCTGCTCTACAGCGCCCGGCCCGGAAACCCGCACCTGCTGCGCCCAGCCAGCCAGGCGCTGCGCAGCCGAATCCGCCGGTACTTGCTGGTAAAATACTGGCACAGATTGAGCGCTCCCTTCTTACGCAAGTCCCGCGCAGAAGAACATGAAACCTGAGAAAAAGTCCCCGGTCTCCCTCAACGACCAGATCCTGGCGCTTGGCAAACAAGCCGGCCGGGTGCGCGCCTCCCTCCAATCGCTGCAGACCACCCTGCCGTCGCAGACGCTGGAGACCCTGGCGCAGTTGGAATCGGTGCTCGACCGCATCGGGCAGCGGGTGGCGGAACTGGAGGAGGAACGGCGCAGCCTGCTGGCGCTGGCGGACATCGGCCAGGCGGTCAACTCGACCCTCGAACCGGACGAGGTGCTGCGGGTGGTGATGGATACCATCATCCGGCTGACGGAGGCCGAACGCGGCTTCCTGATGTTGCGCGACGCCGGGGGCGAAATGGTGACGCGCGTTGCCCGCAACTGGGAACAGGAATCGATCAATCCCGGCGAGTTCGCCATCAGCCGCACCATCATCCAGCGCGTGATCGACAGCGCCGAGGCCGTCCTGACCACCAACGCCCAGGAGGACCCGCGCTTCGGCGGCCAGGAAAGCATCGTGGCTTACAACCTGCGCTCGATCCTGTGCGTGCCGCTCAAGGTGCGCACGGAACTGATCGGCGTCATCTACACCGATAACCGCATCCGCACCGGCATCTTCAACGAGGCCGAACGCGACCTGCTGCAGATCTTCGCCAACCAGGCGGCCATCGCCATCGAGAACGCCCGCCTCTTCGCCTCCGTCCGCCGCACCCTGGCCGAGGTGACCGAACTCAAAAACCTGATGGACAACGTCTTCGCCTCCATCGCCAGTGGGGTCATCACCGCCGATGTGCAGGACCAGATCACGCTTTGCAACCGGGCGGCCGAGACCATCCTCGGACACAACACCACCGACCTGATCGGCCACCGGTTGGAGGAGGTGATGCCCACCCTTTCCGAGGACCTGCGCCAGCACCTTGATGCCATCCGCCGCACTGACAAGCCCATCGTCGGGGTCGAGGTCAGCCACACCCTGCCCCAGCGCGGCGCCGTCGACTGGCGGCTGAACCTCTCCCCGCTCAAGGACGCCGACCAGACCACCCAGGGCGTCGCCATCGTGCTGGACGACATGACCGAGCGCAAGAAACTGGAAGCGCAGCGACGCCTGCTCGAACGGATGGTCTCCCCGGCGGTGCTCGACCAGATCGACCCCGACAGCCTGGTGGTGGGAGGCAAGCGGGTCGACATCACCATCCTGTTCGCCGACATCCGCGGTTTCACCAGTTACAGCGAGAGCCAGTCGCCCGAGGACCTGGTCTCGGTGCTCAACCAATACCTGGCGGCGGGCGCCGAGGCGGTCCTGGCGCAGGAGGGCACGGTGGACAAGTTCCTGGGCGACGCCGTCATGGCCTGGTTCAACGCCCCGCTGCCCCAGCCGGACCACACCCTGCGCGCCGTGCGCGCCGCCCTCGACCTGAGGCAGGCGGTGGAAAAACTCTACGCCGAACTGCCCGAGAAGGCGCGCCTGGCGTTCGGGGTCGGCATACATTACGGCGATGCCGTGCTGGGCTGGATCGGGACGAACAAGCGCCTCGAATATACCGCCATCAGCGACGCCGTCAACACCGCCAAGCGCATCCAGGAGAACTCATCGAAGAACCAGATATTGATCAGCCGCGAAGCCTACGAACGGGTCAAAACCCGGGTGGAAGCCATCCCCTACGCCCCGCTGCGGGTCAAAGGAAAACAGGAACCGGTGGAGGTCTTCGAGGTGGTTGGTTTGAAGGGGCAGTGATCAGTGGACGGGGATCAGTGAACCATCCTGGCGACGGCGCTGTGCGCCGTCGCTTTTTGGTATGATATAATTCCTTTTGACTGATAAATAATAAAACGTCAGCCAAAAGGAGAATTATATGCTTTACACACGAATTGGCCGACGCGGGCAGATCACCCTGCCGCGCGAGGTGCGCCGCCGGATCAACGTCCAGGAAGGCGACCGGATCGTCTTCGTCCTCGACAGCGGGCAGGTGACGATCAAGCCGGTGCCGCGCTCCCTGCTCGACCTGCGCGGCAGCGTCAAAGTGGATGGCGAACAGGATTTCGACGCCATCCGCAAGGAAGTAACCGCCCGGCGCGCCAAACGGGGCAGCGACGATGAAAACTGAAACGGTCTTCGCCGACGCCAACCTGTTCCTGCGTTACCTGACGGATGATATCCCCGAACAGGCAGACAGGGTGGAAGCCCTGCTGCGCCGCGCCGCTGGCGGGGAGGCGCGTCTCGTCACCACCGCCCTCGTCATTGCCGAGATCGTCTGGACGCTGGAGAGTCACTACCGCCTTCCCAGGGCAGACATCCAGGACAAGGCGCTGGCAATCCTCGGCACGCCCGGCCTGGTCGTGGAAGACTCGGACCTGCTCCTGCAAGGCATCTCCTGGTACGCGGCGAAGAATGTGGATTTCATTGACGCCTTCAACGCCGCCTGGATGCTCAAACACGGCGTGAAACGCGCCGCCACCTTCGACCAGACCCACTTCCGCCGCTTCGAGGGCATCGAGGCGGAGGAACCGGCGTAGGGGCGACCCTTGTGGTTGCCCAAAGATCGGGATGTTCTCTACCGTACATTAGCAGTTGATGCCATGGGCTGAAGCCGAAAAACCGGATCGAAATCCAAGTTGTGTTTCAAGGCAAACTTGATCCAATCCAGCCCCAGGCGAAAGAGGCTTTTATCAATTCGGTCTGTTCGATCAATCAGGCCGGTCTTGTCGGATGCGATCACCCATAGGCCCTGGCAAATCATCCAAACATAAGCCAGGC
>VGNO01000044.1 GCA_016865985.1 Chloroflexota bacterium
GTTGGCGCGGATTTTTGTGGCAGTTGCCGGTCCTCTGATGAATGTCCTTCTGGCTGTCGTGTTCTACGCCATCTCCATCTATACCGTCGGCACACCAGATCCACAGCGGATGGATGTCGTGGAAATCCAAAGTGTGATGCGTAATTCACCCGCCGAGGCAGCCGGCCTCCAAACAGGGGACTTGATCCTTTCGATGGATGGCGAACCTATCCACTCCACCCAACTGGCAACCGACTACATATACGCCCATGTCGACCGGCAGGTCGTCTTCGAGATCGAACGCGGGTCTGAACTGCTGCTCGTGACCGTTACTCCGTTGGGCAGCCGGATCGAGCAGAACCTCGGACCGACCGGTATTATTCTTGGCGTGCCGGTGATACCGGTCAGCCTCCCTCGGGCAACCTGGATGGGTGTGCAGGCCACTGGTTTTCATATTCAGGCCATGTTCCAACTGATAGGTGAACTCGTCCGAGGCGAAGCCGGCAATGTGCAGGTGGATTTCATGGGACCAATCGGCATGGGCAGCGTGTACGTGGAACAGCGGCAGGAAGGTCCGACCTCCGGCATCTTCCAACTGGTCAATGCCCTGGCTTTCTTCATAAACATCACCTTGTCCGTTGCATTGCTCAACCTGTTGCCGGCGCCTGCCCTGGACGGCGGGCGCATCCTGCTGGCCGGTTTCGAACTGGTCGTCCGCCGCCGCCTTCCTGCAAAAGCCGAAAACTGGCTGATCTACATTAGTTTTTCCCTCCTGCTGGCGCTCCTGCTGTATGTCACCATGCGGGACGTGATTGGTCTATTCCAAGGGTGAGTCCCATGAACCCGGACATTTCCTTCCCCACGATCCTGGACGCGCTGCTGGATGGGGGCGTTCCCTTCCCGCCGCGTCATCTGCACCGTTTCTCCGACCTGACGCCAGATGAACTGGAATCATTTTCCCATATCTGGCCGAAAGTCCCCAACCAGCGCCAGCGCACCTTCCTCGAAGACCTGGAGGAACTGGCTGACGCCGACACGGTTGTTTCCTTCGACAACCTGGCCCTCCTGCTGCTGGCTGACCCGGATGGAGCGGTGCGCGCCGGCGCGATCCGCCTGCTCTCCTTCACCGAGGATGCTCACCTAGTCCCAACCTATATCAAAATTCTCCTACAGGATGTTGACGGAGGAGTAAGGGCCGCAGCCGCAACTGCCCTCCGGCAATACATCTACCTGGGTGAAATCGAAGAGATACCGGAGGAATTATCCAGCCAGGCGGTGGATGCCCTGCTGGCCACCCATAGGGACGATCCTGAAGTATTGGTCAAACGCCGCGCCCTCGAAGCGCTGGGAGTCTCCTCCCACCCGGAAGTGGCGCGCCTGATCGAGACCGCCTTCGCATCCAGGAATAACGAATGGATCGTCAGCGCCCTGTATGCAATGGGTCAATCCAATGACAGTCGCTGGGAAAAAGAGATCCTGGCCATGCTCACCCATCCCTCCGAGGATATCCGCGCCGAAGCGATCCAGTCCGCCGGCCTGATCCCGCTCGAGTCCGCCCGGGGCATCCTGCTCGACCTGCTGGCGGACGAAGAGGAGGACGAGATCGCCTACCATCTCATCTGGTCGCTTTCCCAGATCGGCGGTGAAGGCGTACGCGAGCGGTTGGAGGAACTTCTCGACACAACGATGGACGATGACCTGGCCGATATCCTGGAGGAAGCCCTCGACAACCTGGCCTTTACGGAAGAGTTGGCTTCTTTCGAACTGCTTGAATTCGAAGATGAAAAAGAACAAGAGTATTATGAAAATGGAGGGGAGTCCCTGTGATGGAACTCCTCCAGACCTTTGCCAATAACCTGCTGCCCATCCTTTTGATCGCAGGTGCAGGCTTCAGCCTGGGAAGAGTGTTGAAAGTTGAGCCAAGACCGCTGGGGAGGGTGATCTTCTTCATCCTTAGCCCGGCGCTGGTCTTCAATCTCGTTACTGCCAGCGAATTGCTCATCCTGGAAATCCTGCGCATGATGGTCTTTGCCGCGGTTGTCATCCTGGCATGTGGCGGTTTGGCATGGCTGGTGGGGAAACTGCTGCATTTCGACCGCCGGGGATTGGTCGCACTGGTAATGACGAGCATGTTCATCAATGCCGGCAATTACGGCTTGCCGCTGGTATCCTTCGCCTTCGGGAGCGAAGCGCTGGCATACGCCGGGATATTCTTCGTGACCTCGGCCATCACCCTTAACACGATCGGGGTGTTGATCGCCTCCCTGGGGCGCCTGGATTTCAAAAAAGCGCTGCTCGGCCTGCTGAAGGTTCCCTATCTTTATGCCCTGGCGATCGGTCTCCTGGCGCTTTACAGCGGATGGGATATGCCGGCGCCGCTCCAACGCACGATATCCATTCTGGCCGACGGCGCAATCCCAGCGATGCTCGTATTGCTGGGGATCGAACTATCCCGCGTTACCTGGCGTGACCAGTTCAAATCGGCCGCCATCAGCGCTTCCATCCGCATGATCGCCAGTCCCCTGCTTGGCCTCCTGCTGGCCCCTCTCTTCGGCTTGAATGGCGCGGCGCGCCAGGCAGGGATCATCCAGGCTTCCATGCCGACTGCTGTGATGACGACTATCATCGCCAGTGAGTATGATGTCGAGCCGTCACTGGTCACCGCGACGGTCTTTATCAGCACCATTATCAGCCCGTTGACTCTTACACCGCTCCTGTTGTACCTGGGAGGCTGATGCAATGACCGAAACCTCGAATGTCGATAGCGCGTGCCTTCACCTCTGGGTGACGGGGCGTGTGCAGGGTGTTGGATTCCGCGCTTTTGTGGCCCGGCAGGCGCAGTTGTTGGGATTATCCGGATGGGTACGCAATCTCGGCGACAACCAGGTCGAAATATTGGCGTCAGGCGCACGCCCCGCATTGGAGGAATTCCAACAGATCGTCGGACGTGGCCCATCTTCAGCGCATGTCCAGGGACTCCGTTCAGAATCGCTGCCCCTCCCGACAAAATTGGCAGGGTTCGAAATCCGTCACAGCATTTAGCCCATCACGTCGAAAAGGAGAATCCAAAGCGGAACATCTTCACCTTCTCCCTCTGCCTGTCAGCCCTGGCAATGGCGGCCATCGCCTGCGGCAGTACTCCCACACCTGCAACCCATCCCCCTGCCGATCCATCCACCGACGAAGTACCCGTTGTAGTTCCCTCAACCGAAACGCCCCCGGCCTCCATCGTGAGATTCATCCCCGAAGACAATATCGCATATTTCCCATTCGATGGCGATGGTATCGATCTCAGCGCGGGGGCACACAACGGCGAACTGGTATATGTTAATCCCGGCGCCGACCGGTTGTCCAACCCTGCTCATGCCCTGGCTTTCGATGGTATGTAATGTGCAGTCGTGGTCCCGGACGACGATGGCCTGGAACTGTCAGAATCCTTCACCATAAATTTCTTCATGCAGGGCAATGCATCCTATGACCACCAGTGGATACTAGATGGGAAAACACATGATGCAGGATTGTAATCCCGTTGCGTCATCCTGGATTCTCCGCTACCACAACTAGCAGGGGCTGTTCATCAGCATCTATGATACGAATGCAGAATGCGGCACAGCCCATGGGCAGAACAATCCCATCCGCCTGGATGATGGCCTGTGGCACAATGTGTCATTCGTCTACAACGAACCCGCCCAGAACCTAGAATTCCATGTCAACTGTACCCTTGCATACGAAACCAGCGCCAATATGAACATTGCGGATAACCCCCAGCCGTGGGTATTCGGCAACCAGTATTATGGACCGGAAGGGACTGCCTATGAGGGAAGCCTGGACGAGATTTACATCTTCAACCGGGTTCTTTTCCAGGCTGAGTTACAGGCATTTTGCGCCATCCCCTGAATAAAGCGACCAGCGCCAGCGCTGGCCTGGGGTCGTTGCATCATCCACGGGCAAACCGGCCTCATTAGCCAGAGAATCCCAACCCGCGTTCTTTTAGGGAAACCCAGCGGTTGTATCCGATCACGAGATGGTCGAGAACTTCGATGCCCAGGAGTTTCCCGGCCTGGATCAAGGCGCGGGTTACCGCAACGTCATCCGGGCTGGGGGTTGGATCCCCACTGGGGTGGTTATGGACCACGATCACGGCCGAGGCGTTCCTGCGGATGGCGGTCTTGAACAATTCCCCCACATGCACCTGCGATGAATTGATCGATCCCTTGTATACTTCAACGATGTCGAGGACGCGGTTGCGTGTGTCCAGCAGGAAGACCCGCAGGTGTTCCTGCTCCAGGGCGGACATTTCCGTTACCAGGGCGGCGGCATCCGCCGGGGAATTGATGACAGGGAATTCACCCAGGGACTCGATCCGCAGGCGGTTGCCCAGTTCGATGGCGGCTTTGATCTGGGCTGCCTTAGCCTCCCCAATTCCGTGCTCATGGAGCAATTCATCGAAAGGGACTCGATGCAAGCCCGTCAGTCCCTTGTACTTTTGCAGCAGGCGCTGGCCCACCTGGACGGCATTTTCTCCGCGTACGCCAACACGCAGGAGGATGGCCAACAGTTCGGCTGTCGAGAGCATTTGAGGTCCCAACTTTTCCAAGCGCTCACGCGGACGTTCACAGGCTGCCAGGTCGGAGATGCGGTAAACTGGCGGTATTACGGGATCGGCCATATTTCTCCCTCACAGAGTATGATGGTTCTATTTTACAACCAAATCTGGGTATGTGCCTGCTTGACATTCCCCACCCTGTCAGGTAGAATACCCGTCGCCCTAGTTCGGGCCTGTAGCGCAGTTGGGAGCGCGCCTCAATCGCACTGAGGAGGCCAGGGGTTCGAATCCCCTCAGGTCCACCAGGATTGATGATTGCTGATTTTCAATCCGACAATCAACAATCCTCAATCGAAAATCAACAATCTATTCGGGCCCATAGCGCAGTTGGGAGCGCGTCTCAATGGCATTGAGAAGGTCGCGAGTTCGAATCTCGCTGGGTCCACAGACGATCGCGATCAGGGAACTGGTTGCGATTGTGCTATAATGGCGGACAATATTGAAAAGTCATGACAGGAGTAGTAGGTCATCCCGTCAGCGAGAAGGGAAAGCGAGGTGGAAGCCCTTCAGCGGTATCCGCGGGAATACCAGAAGGCCGAACTCGCCTGTTTCTCTGGTGATGGTCGAGTAGCCGGTAGTTTTCCGGCATATCGAGACCGGAACCAGGGGACTGCGCTGGTGAAAGTAAGTCGGGTTGCAAACCCGACCTACAAAAGTAGTCGGCGCCGGCCGCAAGGGCCCGTTACAGCGGAAGAGCGGTCTGGCAAGTCCAAAAAGTCGAACAAGTCCAACAGGTCTGACCTGTAAGACTTGGCGACCTGCGAGATTTGCTGACAACCCCGGGTGGTACCGCGGAGGCATCTGCCCTTCGTCCCTGAGTGGATGAAGGGATTTTTGTTTGTGGACGGTGGACCATGGACGGTAGACCGTGAACACCATCCATCTTCAACAGCCCTCGGTCAAAGATTGAAAGGAGGCACGGAATGAAAAATGTGAAAATGTCATGCAGATACTATCAGGGAATGAGTTGCCTTCTCGCGCGCCTCCGCAACGGGCTGAATTGATCTAAACACGAAGGACACAAAGTCTCACGAAGGTAATAAAAAAATTTTGTAACCCTTTGTGCCTCCCTTCGTGTGTCTTCGTGTTGAAAAAACGCCGACATATAAAGGACAAAGAATGAGCGACTATGTACCGCAAGAGATCGAAACAAAGTGGCAAAAGAAATGGGAAACCGACGGGCTGTACCATGCCAACGTTGACGAGAACCGCCCCAAGCACTACGCCCTGACGATGCTGCCCTATCCTTCCGGCGACCTGCACATCGGTCACTGGTATGCGATGACACCGTCCGACGCGCGCGCCCGCTTCATGCGCATGAACGGCTACAACGTCATGTTCCCGATCGGCTTCGACGCCTTCGGCCTGCCCGCCGAGAACGCCGCCATCAAGGACGGCATCCACCCGATGAAGCGGACCTTCGAGAACATCCAGAACATGCGCAAACAACTGCGCTCGATGGGCGCCATGTGGGACTGGCGGCGCGAGACCGCCTCCGCCGACCCCGAATACTACAAGTGGACCGAGTGGTTCTTCATCCAACTCTACAAAAAGGGCCTGGCCTACCGCAAGATGTCGCCGGTGGACTTCTGCCCGCACTGCAACACCACCCTGGCGCGCGAACAGGTCTGGGGCGAGGACCGGCACTGCGAGCGCTGCGAGACCCCGGTCATCAAGAAAGACCTGGAGCAGTGGTTCTTCAAGACCACCGCCTACGCCGACGAGTTGCTGAACTACGAAGGCATGGACTGGCCGGAGCGCGTGCGTGTCCTGCAAACGAATTGGATTGGAAGATCGGAAGGCGCGGAAGTGCAGTTTTCTGTTATCAGAAATCAGTCATCAGAACTGATCACTGATAACTCATCCCTGATCACTGTATTCACCACCCGTCCCGACACGCTGTGGGGCGCGACCTTCATGGTGCTGGCCCCCGAGCATCCGCTGGTGGACACAATCACCACTCCCGAACACAAGGCCGAAGTCGAGGCCTACAAAGCCCAGGCCGCCCGCCAGTCGGATATCGACCGCGAGGCTGCCGACAAGGAAAAGACCGGCGTCTTCACCGGCGGCTATGCCGTCAACCCGGTCAACGGCGAGAAGATCCCGGTCTGGATCGCCGACTACGTGCTGATGACCTATGGCACGGGCGCCATCATGGCCGTCCCGGCCCACGACCAGCGCGACTTCGACTTCGCCCGCAAATACGGCATCCAGGTCCGGGTGGTGATCCAGCCGGATGACATGCCCCCGCTGGACGGCGCGACGATGACCGAGTCGGTCCCGGCGCACGGCACGATGGTCAATTCCGGATCGTTGACCGGCGCCTCCGCCGACGAGGCTTTCCACGCTGCGGTCAGGTTTGTCGAGGAGAAAGGCTTCGGCAAAGGGGCGGTCAACTACAAACTGCGCGACTGGCTGATCTCGCGCCAGCGTTACTGGGGCGCGCCCATCCCCATGATCCGCTGCGGGAAGTGCGGCTGGAACCCGGTCCCGGAAGCCGACCTGCCCGTCCTCCTGCCCGAAGACGTGGAGTGGAAGCCGACCGGCCAATCGCCGTTGAAACTGCATCCCACGTGGAAGCAGGCCAAATGTCCGGTCTGCGGCGGGGAGGCCGAGCGTGAGACCGACACGATGGACACATTCATGTGCTCGTCGTGGTATCACTTGCGCTACCTGTCGCCCAAATACGATAAAGGCCCGTTCGACGATGCCGAGTACAACTACTGGATGCCGGTGGACACCTACACCGGCGGCATCGAGCACGCCACCATGCACCTGATCTACACGCGCTTCTTTCACAAGGCGTTGCGCGACATGGGCGTCACCGAAGGCTCCGAGCCAATGATCCAGTTGCGCAACCAGGGGATGGTGTTGGGCGAGGACCACGAGAAGATGTCCAAGAGCCGCGGCAACGTCATCCCGCCGGACGAACTGGTCGAACGCTACGGCGCGGACGCGGTGCGCGCCTACCTGATGTTCTTTGCCCGCTGGGATATGGGCGCGCCGTGGAACTCCTCCGGCATCGAAGGCACGGTGCGCTGGCTGCGCCGCGTCTGGACGATGGTCACCGAAGCCCCGTCCGGACCCGGAACCTGCCCCGACGAAATGAAGCGCATCCTGCGCCGCCGCGTCCACCAGACGCTGCGCTCGGTGACGCGCGACTTCCGCCAGTTCGAGTTCAACACCATCGTCTCCAGCCTGATGGAACTGCTGAACGAGATGGTCAAGGCCAGGGACGCCGGCGCCTACGGCACACCCGAATGGAACGAGGCAATTGACATCTACCTGCGTATGATGGCGCCCGTCACCCCGCACATCGCCGAGGAACTATGGGCGCAGACCGGACGGAAATATTCCATCCACACGCATCCCTGGCCCACAGTGGACGAGGACGCCGCCCGAGAAGACGAGATCGTCATTCCGGTGCAGGTCAATGGCAAACTGCGCGACCGCATCACGGTCCCGGCGGATGCCAGCGAGGAAGATATTCAAAAGGCTGCGCTGGCCAGCGAGGCGGTGAAAAAATTCCTGGAGGGCAAGCCACCGAAGAAGGTCATCGTGGCGCAGAAGAAGTTGGTGAATATAGTTGTGTAGTTTAATGGTTGGGTAGTTTGGCAGTTGGGAAGTGAAAGCCCCTGAGGATTGTGTACCCTCAGGGGCATTTCGTTTTCCAGTTAATTCGCGGTCATTTTAAGGGATGGATTCACAATGATCGGTTACCCATCGACACACGTCTTTTTGCGCCCAGCAAGTGGTCGGTGTTGTATACACAGAACATGGGTCGGTCGGCTCTTCAGGTTCCTCCGGTTCCTCCGGCGCGCTGGGGATGCAGATGGCGCTCCAGGTCCCAATGGCGCTGGTGGCGACGTTCGTCTTCGGGCTGCACTGGCCGACCAACCCGGCAGTGTGGGCTGCGTTCCTCGTCTCGGCGCTGCTCGGCTACACCGCCCTGTTCTTCTTCGTCTACTGCGTGGCCTGTCTCACCTTCTACACCACCGAAGTGTGGGGACTGGGCGTGCTGTTCTTCGGCATGTCCATCTTCCTGAGCGGTGGACTGGTGCCGCTGGCGATGATGCCCGGCTGGCTGAAAACGCTGGTGCTCTCGATCCCGTTCTCGCAGGCGCTGGCTGTGCCGCTCAACATCCTGACCGGTATCACGCCGCTGAGCGACGCGCCGCGCATCTGGCTGACCCAGGCCATCTGGGTGGTCGGCCTGTGGCTGGCATCCAATCTCATCTTCCGCGTTGCCATCCGCAAGGTGACGGTGCAAGGTGGTTAGACCCTTTCAAACACAAAGGACACCAAGTATCACAAAGGAAAACCTTAACGCTCTCCTTCGTGCAACTTTGTGTCCTTCGTGGTGAAAAACATGACTCGTTACATTTCCCTCTACTGGCTCTTCCTCACCCAGCGCATCAAGGCGCTGATGGAATACCGCGCCAACTTCATCATCGGCGCGGCATCCACCATTTTCCTGCAAGCCTCGTCCATCATCGCCATTTGGGTAGTCATGCAGAAGGTTCCATCGCTCAACGGCTGGACCTACGACGAGATCCTGCTGGTCTACGGACTCATCACCCTGGCCAAGTCCATCAACCACATGTTTGCAGACAATCTCTGGACCCTGGGCCGGGTCTACATCCGCTCCGGCGCCTTCGACCGGTTCCTCGTCCGCCCGATCAACCCGCTCTTCCACCTGCTGGCCGACCGCTTCTGCCAGGACGGGGTGGGCAATTTCCTGGTCGGCGTTGCGCTCATCGTCAAAGCATCCATTGACCTGCACATCGCCTGGACGCCGCCCAAAGCCCTGATGCTGCTGGTCGCCGTCCTCAGCGGCGGACTCATCTTCATCGCCCTCAACCTGCTGACCTGCGTGGCCTCCTTCTGGATCGTGGACTCGGTTCCCGTGACCCGTCTCGTATTCGACAACCACCTCTTCGCCCAGTACCCGCTGTCCATTTACCCGAAGGCCATCGGCATCCTGCTGACCTGGATCGTGCCCTACGGGCTGGCCTCCTTCTACCCGGCCAGTTACCTGCTTGACCGCGACCTGGGCTGGGTGGCCTGGCTGGCGCCCGTTGCCGCGGCGCTGCTGATGTTCATCGCCTACCGCTTCTGGGAATTTGGCTTGGAACATTACAACAGCGCCGGAACTTGATCTGTGTTCCCACCCAGACAAGAGGATATCCCATGAGAATAGAAGACCTGAACTGGATGGATGTGGAAGGCTATCTCAAGCAGGATGACCGTCTGCTCCTGGTGATCGGCGCTTGTGAACAGCACGGATACCTGAGCCTTTTGACTGACATCAAAATCCCTCTTGCCCTGGCGGACGCCGCCTCCACCCGGACCGGAGTCCTGGTCGCGCCGCCTTTGAACTTCGGTTCCAGCCCCTACTTCACCGCCTACCCGGGAAGCCTGAGTTTGCGTCTCTCCACCCTGGTGGACGCGGTCGAGGACATCATCCGCTCTGCTCATGGGCAGGGATTTTCCCGCATCCTGGTCCTCAACGGCCACGGCGGGAATAACGGGGTGAAAGCCAGGTTGGTGGAAATTACCAATACCCTTCCCGGACTCAAGTTACAGTGGTACTCCTGGTGGCTGGCGCCCAGCGTGGAAGCGGTCGCCATGCGGCACAATCTCAAACCCGCCCACGCCAACTGGTTGGAGGCATTTCCGTTCACGGTCATTGGCGACCTGCCCGATGGGGAAAAGGTCCCGCCGCATGTCCCATCCGAAGTACTGGATGCCGCCTCGACCCGCCAGGTCTATGGCGATGGGTCTTTCGGCGGTCCATACCGGGTTGCAGATGACCTCATGCAGGAATTATTCACAGCCGCGCTGGAGGATGTTCTCCGGCTGCTCGAATTCGAAACCCTGCCTTGACGGATTCCAACCCGGACATGTATAATCCGGCCATTGGAATTCAAACCTAGCATGCGACATCCAGCGAGCGCTTGGACGGAATGTCTGAAGCGCTTGCTTTTGCTTGTCTCTGCTGCGGAACAGAGCCTGTCGCATCCAACCTTCTACGACGAGGAGATGTCTAGTGGAAACTAAGGGGTTAAACTCGCTTCGTATCAGCCTGGCCTCGCCGGACACTATCCGTTCCTGGTCCTATGGCGAAGTACTCAAACCGGAAACCATCAATTACCGCCGCCTGCGGCCGGAGAAAGACGGGCTCTTCTGCGAGGCCATCTTTGGCCCGACCCGCGACTGGCAGTGCTACTGCGGAAAATACAAGAATCCACGCTACAAAGGTATCACCTGCGACAAATGTGGTGTGGAAGTGACCCGCTCGGCTGTCCGGCGCGAGCGGATGGGCCACATCATGCTTGCCACTCCGGTGGCGCACATCTGGTACACGCGCCGCATCCCTTCCTACCTGGGATTGCTGATCGATATCTCACGCCGCAACCTGGACCGGGTGCTCTACTTTGCCCAGTACATCGTGACCTACGTGGACGAGGAAGCCCGTCAGAAAGCGCTCAAACGCCTGGAGGACGAGATCTCGGTCTCCGAACGGGAGCAAGCCAACATCATCAATACCCGCATCGCCGAAGTCAAGACCCAGCGTGACCGGCAGTTGTCCGAACTCCAACAACGGAAAGGGGACCTCGAAAGCCGCTATGACGAAATGATCGCCTCCAAACTGGAGCCGATCATCCAGGAAGGGCAGCGGCTTGAACGGCTGCTCACCGACAAGATGGGCAAACCGGCAGAGGAGATGATAACTTTCGGCAGTACGGATACGGTCATCGTCGAAGCCGGGAAGAACATCACCACCACCCAGATCAAGAAAGTGCAGAAGTTCGTCCAGAGCCGGCTGGAAGCCATCGAGAACGAACTCAAGGACCAGCGCGACCGCGAACTGGAAACCCTCAAGATGGACATTGGCCGCATCAAAGCCGATGCCGACCAGCAGATGAACGAACTGCGCAATCAGTTGGAAGACCAGTCCTCGGCCAATCAGGGACAGAATACCCGCCAGCGCGACGAACTGCTCGAACTTCGCCCATTCACCTTCCTGGGCGAAACCCGCTATCGGGAATTAAAGGCTCTCTACGGTAACGTATTCCGCGCCGACATGGGCGCTGAAGCCTTCTACGATATCCTGCGCCGCCTGGACTTGGACAAGTTATCCGAGGAACTCTGGCACGAGGTCAAGACCACCAAGTCCAAGCAGAAGCGAAAAAAGGCCACCACCCGCCTGAAAGTCGTGGAAGCCTTCCGCCGTTCCGGTAACCGCCCGGAATGGATGATCCTCACCATCCTGCCGGTCATCCCGCCCGACCTGCGCCCGATGGTCCAGTTGGACGGAGGTCGTTTTGCCACCTCCGACATGAACGACCTCTACCGGCGCGTCATCAACCGCAACAACCGCCTGAAACGGTTGCTGGAACTCGGCGCTCCTGATGTCATCGTACGCAACGAGAAGCGCATGTTGCAGGAAGCGGTGGACTCCCTGATCGACAACTCGCAGCGCGGCAAGGCGCTCTCCCGCCGCGGCCGGCGCGAATTAAAATCCCTGAGCGATATGTTGAAAGGCAAGAAGGGTCGCTTCCGCCGCAACCTGCTCGGCAAGCGGGTGGACTATTCCGGCCGCTCGGTGATCGTGGTCGGCCCGCAGTTGAAACTATACCAGTGCGGCCTGCCCAAAAGCATGGCGCTGGAACTGTTCCGCCCGTTCGTGATCGCCCGCCTCGTCCAGCATAACTACGCCGCCAACGTCAAAGGCGCCCGTCGCTTCATCGAACGTAACCGGCCCGAAGTATGGGAAGTGCTCGAAGAGGTCATCAAAGAACGCCCGGTGCTACTCAACCGCGCCCCCACCCTTCACCGCCTCGGCATCCAGGCTTTCGAACCGCTGCTGATCGAAGGTTCCGCCATCCAGTTGCACCCGCTCGTGACCACCGCCTTCAATGCCGACTTCGACGGCGACCAGATGGCAGTCCACGTGCCGCTCTCCGACAAAGCCGTCCAGGAAGCCCGCCGCCTGATGCTGGCCTCCAAGAACCTGCTCAAACCCGCCGATGGTGAACCGATCATCGGCCCATCCAAGGACATGGTGCTTGGCGTCTATTACCTGACAATGGCCCATACCCAACCACACAAGGGGGACGGGCGCGCCTTTGCAGATATGGACGAAGTGGACATGGCCTACCAGTTGGGCCAGGTGGAGATCCACAGCGAGATCAAGGTGCGGGTCAAGACCTGGTATGACAACGAAGGGACCCGACTGCCTGAAGCTGAGACCCGCATCATCGAGACGACTGTCGGGCGCGTGCTCTTCAACCGCGTCCTGCCAGAGATGATCCAGTTCGTCAACGAACGGTTGGAAAAGGGCGGCGTTAAGGACCTGGTTGCCGAAGTATATGAAATATGCGGGGCTGATGTCACCACCGAGGTCGCCGACGAAATCAAGAGCATCGGTTTCGAGTATGCCATGCGCTCCGGGACCACTCTCGCCGTCGGCGACATCAGCATCCCGGCCGCCAAGGAAGAGATCATCAATTCCGCCCTGCAGGATGTCGAACAGATCCAACGCGACTTCCGGCGCGGCTTGCTGACCGAACAGGAATCTAATGCCCGCGTCATCCAGATCTGGCAGAAGACCACCACCCAGGTGGGCGATGCCGTCAAGAAGAACATGAATCCGGATGGCAACCTGGCCACCATGGCCAACTCTGGCGCCACCAAGGGCGGTTTCGATTCCATCTCGCAATTGGCGGGGATGCGCGGCCTGATGGCTGACCCGTCCGGGCGTATCATCCCCTACCCCATTCGCTCCAACTTCCGCGAAGGCTTGACGGCGCTGGAGTACTTCATGTCCACCCATGGCGCTCGAAAAGGCCTGGCCGATACCGCCCTGCGCACAGCCGACGCCGGTTACCTGACCCGCCGCCTGGTGGATATCGCCCAGGATGTAATCATCAACGAGCACGACTGTGCGACACAGGAAGGCGCCTGGATCCGGAAGACGGATGTGGTGGCCGGCCAGTCGATGAGCACCCGCATGTATGGCCGCCTGCTGGCCGAACGCGTCCTCGACCCGCAGACCGGGGAGGTGTTGGGGGAACGCGATGATATCATCGACCATGAACTGGCGCGCAAGATCGCCACAGTCGGTGTGCCGGAGGTCAAGGTCCGTTCGCCACTGACTTGCGAACTGAACCACGGCATTTGCGCCAAGTGCTACGGCCTGGACCTGGGGCGCGGCATCATGGTGGAACTCGGTTCGGCGGTCGGCATCGTAGCCGCCCAGTCCATCGGCGAGCCCGGCACCCAGCTCACCCTGCGCACCTTCCACACCGGTGGTGTGGCGGCCGGCGGTGACATTACGACCGGCCTGCCGCGGGTGGAGGAACTCTTCGAAGCCCGCAAACAACCCAAAGGTGAAGCAGTCGTAGCCGAGATCGAAGGCCTGATCCGCATCATCCAGTCCGATAAATATGCCGACATGCGCATGGTGCGGGTGGAACATGCCGAGATGATCTCGGATGCCTATGATATCCCTGCCGAGTGGAAGATCCAGGTCAAGGACGAAACCGAGGTCAAGCATGGCGATGTACTTGCCACATTCGAGGACGCCACAATCATCGCACAGCATGCCGGGAGAGTGCGGGTGGAAAAGAAACGCCAGGTGATCGTTTCGCACGAGCAGCGGGAGGAAGTGGAACATGAGATACCGTCCACACTCCGCCTGCTGGTCAAGGACGGCGACAAGGTGGCGCCCGGCCAGGCGCTGACGGAAGGTTCACTCAATCCACACCGGGTCCTGCGCATCCGCGGCCGGGAGGCTTGCCAGATGTACCTGCTCTCGGAGATCCAGAAAGTGTACCGATCCCAGGGTCAGAACATCCATGACAAGCACTTCGAGGTCGTCATCCGCAAGATGATGAACAAAGTTCAGGTCACCCGACCCGGTGACACCAAATACCTGCCCGGTGACACAATCGACCGGCTCGAGATCCGCCGGGTCAACGACCAGATGGCCACCGATGGAAGGCAGGGGGCGCGCTTCGCCGAAATCCTGCTGGGCGTGACAAAGGCCTCCCTTTCCACGGACTCCTTCCTCTCTGCGTCCTCTTTCCAGCATACGATCAAGGTCCTGGCGGGGGCAGCCATCGGCTCCAGCACAGATCCGCTCTACGGCCTGAAGGAGAATGTGATCATCGGAAAATTGATCCCGGCCGGGACAGGCTTCACCCCGGACCAGTTCAAGAAAGCCACTGCCACCGAGACCGGTTCATCCCAATGGACCGAGATCCAGGACAGCGGGTCGACCGACTGACAGCAGGCAGCCATCACAACCGTGATGGCTGCTTTTCTTTTTACTCCCAAAACAGGGGGATTGCCGTGCATCGGCTTGCACAGTATGATTGGCGCGGAAAAGGAGCATGCGAATGAAAAATACCCTGCGAACGATATTGACCCTGGCGGCGCTCTTCGGCCTGGCAGCCTGTAACCTGCCCGGGACAGGTACCGCCGGCCCGACCCCGAACGCCACCGCCGTGATCGAAACTGCCATGGCTTACGCGGCTGCCTCCCTGACCGCCCTGGCATCTCAGAATATTTCCCAGCCCAGCCAGACCCCCGGCGTGCCTGGCAATGAGATTCCTTCGTTCACCCCGCTGCCGAGCCTGACGACCACACCAGAGGGCATCCGCCTGAATGTCTCGGAGGAGACCAACTGCCGCACCGGGCCCGGTACAGTCTACCCGCGCCTGGGCGGTATCCGCCCTGGACAATCGGCCGAAGTCGCCGGGCGGGACGCAGCCAGCCAATACTGGTACATCCGCCTCCCGGATACGCCCACCATCTTCTGCTGGATCACCGGCCTGTATGCTACAGTCAGCGGGAACATCTCCCTGATCCCGGTCATGACCCCACCGCCGACGCCGACCGCCACCATGACCCCCACCCCGGCGCTCGATTTCGCCGTCACCTTTGTCGGGAAGGATATGTGTGTAGCCTACTTCCTCGAGTTCAATATCGTCAATACCGGTGGGATCTTGATCGAATCCATCCGGGTGGTCTCCAAAGACCTGACCACACCCAACACATTCACGGCTACCTATGACAAGTTCGAAGACTGGAACGCTTGTCTGGTAGGTACGATCCAGAACGACCTGGCTCCGGGAGAATCGGAAAAAACCAATAGCGGGGCGGGCATTGCCTACGATCCGACCGGCCACAACTTCGAAGCAACGGTCACCGCCTGTTCGCAGAATGGGCTGGCCGGCGCCTGCCTGACCAAGAAGATCATTTTCACACCGTGATGTCCGCCACCCAGGTCCATGGCATTTACCACCCCAGGCATCCCTGGGGTGGCTTTTAGTCCATTGGTCTGGTAATTGATTTTTACCCGGTAATTGATGTATGATGGATAGCAGAAGACCGTATCCAAAATGATTGGAGGAAAAAATGAAAAAAGCCTTCATAATCCTGGCCTGCATTCAATTGATCTCGCTGGCAGCCTGTAACCTGCCCAATGCCAATAACCAGATTCCCCCTGCCGAGCAGACATCCATTGCCGCCACCGGGATAAGCATCTCGGTCGCCCAGACAATCGCTGCCGGGCAGTCCAACCTACCGGGTACTACACCACAAGTGGACATACCGGTCTCGTCCCCCGGCCCGAGCCTCACCCCGTATCCCAGCCAGACCTTCACACCTTCCGTACCGATGATCAGCGTCTCCCAGGATACCAACTGCCGCACCGGTCCAGGGACGATCTATCCCCGGGTCACGACCCTGAATGTCGGCGAGACGAGCGAGGTAATCGCCCGTGATCCGTCCGCCTCCTCCTGGTATATCCGCAACCCGGACAACCCGACCGGGTTCTGCTGGGTCTGGGGACAATACGCCACGGTCACCGGGAACAGCGGGGCGCTGCCGGTCTTCACGCCCATGCCAACGCCGACCTTTACCCTCACACCGACCCCGCCAATCGATTATACAGTCACCTACCTTTCCATGATTTCCTGCGCTGGTACTTATGCATTCCGTTTCAATGTGAAGAATATTGGAACCCTGCTGTGGGACTCGATCCGCATTGTTGCCACGGATAATACAACCTCCACAACAACCACCCATACATTGGATTCGTTCCGAAGTTACTCGGACGGCTGTCCGCTCGAAATGGACCAGAATGACCTGGCTCCAGGCGAAAGCGGCTTTGTCGCCAATGCGAGTCCTGGGCACTTCGGCTACAACCCGGCCGGACACAGCATCACAGCCGTCTTTACCCTCTGTTCGCAAAACGGGTTGCTGGGAACCTGCCTGAGCAAAACGATCAACTTCACGCCATAGGCATCCAATGAAAAACCGACCCAGTATCCTGCCCGTGATCCTGTTGCTGCTGGCTGGCTGCAACCTGCCAGTCACCGACGGGCCGGATGCGGCGCCCCAGGGTATCACACCAACCGGCGGGATTTTCCTGGTCAGCGTCAGCGCGGCTACCGATTTCCGAGCCGGGCCGGGCGAGATGTATGACTCGCTCGGGATCCTCAACCCCGGGCAAACCTTCGAAGCCATAGGCCAGACCAGCGATGGCGAATACTTGCTCATCCGGGATCCCGCCCAGCCAGCCATGCTCTTCTGGATCAGCAACGATTTCGTCATCTTGGATGAAGATCC
>VGNO01000045.1 GCA_016865985.1 Chloroflexota bacterium
GGATTATGTCGGCGACGAGACCCTGGCTGCCCCAACTTTGAACTCTGTCGATCTCGAACCGGGTGAAGCACAAGTTTTATTCGACCGGGTACTCTGCAATATCGACTTGATGCTGGCAAACGAGCGCATCCATGGAGACCTGTCTGCCTATAATATTCTCTATTGGGAGGGCGACATCACCTTGATCGACTTTCCCCAGGTTGTACCACCGGAGGGAAACCCAATGGCATGGCGCATCTTCGAAAGGGATGTGACGCGTATATGCGAATACTTCGACGGCCAGGGATTGGGCTCGCTCGAACCGCGCCGACTGGCAACCGAATTATGGACTGCGCACGGCCACCGGGTTGTGAAGGCTGTCCACCCGCGCAACCTGGACCCCGATAAACCGGAAGACCGCCGTTTGTGGGAACAGCAGAAATAATAAGTCGTACATAGTGAACGCAACTGCCTTGACCGCAGATCGAGCGGTCTGGGCAGTACATTGCTGCCCGCCGGGCGCTATAATGGTTCACAGCCGAAGGAGTCCCCATGCCAAGCCTGCAAAGCCACCTGGTTACGTTGTATTTCCGGTTCAAAAGAGCCTTCGCTCCGAAGTTCAAAGGATCCCTGGATGCCTCCGCCGAACGGGCGGATACGGAACGGATGGCGAAACAGTTCGGCCACTACCGCAATGCGACCTGTACCCCGGTGGTGGCAGGAGGCGTCCCGGCCGAGTGGATCGTCCCGGACGGAGTCGCGACGCGGGGCTGCCTCCTGTACCTGCACGGTGGATCTTTCTTCGCCGGTTCCATCAACACCCATCGTTCCCTGGCGGCCAATATCGCCACTGCTGCCGGGGCGCGCGCCCTGGTGATCGATTATCGCCTGGCGCCGGAATACCCATATCCGGCCGGCCCGCAGGATTGCATGCTGGCTTATCTGTGGCTTCTCGAACAGGGATTCCAGCCCGAAGAAATCATCGTAGCAGGGGATTCGGCTGGAGGGGCGCTGGCAGTCGGACTGGTGGTGGCATTGCGCGACTCTGGCAGGCAAGTGCCGGCTTGTCTTGTCCTGCTCTCACCAGCGCTCGACCTCAGCCTGAGTGGAGAAACCTGGAAAACGAATTCCAGGCGGGATGTGATGCTGGACTTCGACAAAGAGCGCTATCTCGTGGACTTGTACCTGGACGGGGTCGATCCGCGCAACCCACAAGTCTCCCCTGCCTACGCAGACCTTGAGCGCCTGCCGCCAACCATGCTCCAGGTAGGCTCATCAGAAGTATTGCTGTCTGATGCAGTCCACTTCTCGAATAAAGCAAAAGCAACCGGCGTAGAGGTAATATTGGAAGTCTGGGAAGGGATGCAGCACGAGTGGCAGTTCGCCGTGGGCATCCTGCCGGAGGCAGAGCGGGCAGTGGAAAAACTAGGGGAATTCATCCGTAAGCGAATTTCTCAGTAAATATATAAAAACTAAAGAGCGGCGACCTCTGAGGGTGCGCCGCTCTGTTAATTTTTAAACTCTACCCGTTTACCGGTACTGCCCCCAAATCGGCGACCCCGTACGCCTGTTCTTTTTCGAACTTGAACTGCTGGGTGTACAGGCGGTAGTAATGACCGCGCTTCTTGAGCAACTCGGCATGCGTGCCCATCTCGGCAATGCGACCCTCCTCGATCACCACGATGCGGTCGGCGCGTTTGATGGTGCTCAGGCGGTGGGCGATGACGAAGGTGGTACGTCCCGCCATCAACGCCTCCATGCCGCGTTGGATCAGGGTTTCGGTCAGCGTGTCCACACTGGAGGTGGCTTCATCCATGATGAAGATTTCGGGTTTTGCCAGGACGGCACGCGCCAGGCTGATGAGTTGCTTCTGCCCGACCGAGAGCAGGTTGCCGCCTTCGCCGACCTCCTGTTCGTATTTCTTCTCGAAGGTATCGATGAAATCGTGCGCGCCAGCGATCTTCGCCGCCGCCTCCACCTCTTCGCCAGATGCATCCAACCTCCCATAGCGGATATTCTCGCGAATCGAACCGGAGAACAAGTGTGGGGTCTGGAGAACTATCCCAACCCGCGAGTGGATGCTCTGCATGGTGTAGTCGGTATAGTCGCGCCCATTGATGCGGATAATGCCTTCCTTCGGCTCATAGAAGCGGCACAGCAGGTTGACGATGGTCGTCTTCCCGCCGCCTGTCGGTCCGACCAGGGCAATGGTCTCGCCCGGTTTGACCTTGAGCGTGAAATCGGTCAGGATCGGTTTGCGGTCCTCGTAATAGAAATTCACATGGTCGAATTCGATCCCGCCCCGCATTGTCTCGGCCGGAAACGCCTCGGGACGGTTCTGTACTTCGGGAACGGTGTCTACCAGTTTGAAAATCCTTTCGGCCGAGGCAACCGCGTGCTGCATGTCGGCATAGACCCGCGCCAGGTCCTGGACAGGCCAGATCATGAAGGTGAGGTATGACACAAAAGCATGGATGTCTCCCACGCTGAAGACGCTGGTCAGGCTCTGCATCCCACCGTACCAGACAATCGCCCCGAGAGCGAATGCGGCCACCACCTGCACGGTCGGCAGGAAAAGCGCCGAGAGCCAGGCGGCGCGGTAGGAGGCATGGAACATGTCATTGGTCAGGTGTGAAAATTCCACCAGGTTCTCATCTTCACGCCCAAGCGCCTTGACCACCCGCACACCCTGGATGTTCTGGTTGTATTCGCCGGTGATCTTCGAGTTCGCCCGGCGCGCTTTACGGAATTCGACGAGGATCTTCTTCCGGAAATTTATAGCGATGATGAGCAGTACGGGGATGATTGCGAAGACGATCAGCGCCAATTTCCAGTTGATGAAGAGCATAAAGATCACCGAGACAATGACACTGACGATGGCCCAGGTCACATCGAGCAGGCCCCAGGTCATCAGGCTGGAAACGCGCCCTGAGTCCGATGTCACGCGCGCCATCAGGCGTCCGACAGCGTTCTGGCTGTAATACGAGAGCGACAGGTCCTGTAGATGGTTGAAGACTGCCTTGCGGATATCATACTGGACCCGTTCTCCAAGGATGCCCACCAGGTAAATAAATACAAAGACCGTTGCAGCCTGTACCAGTTGTAAACCGCCATAGAACGAGGCGTATTTCAACAGGGTGGGGAGGTCCTTTTCGGCAATACCCTGGTCGATCATGCCGCGGTTGATGTAGGTGAATAAGGCATCCAGGCTGGCGGTGAAAAGAATGGCGATCAGGAAACCGAGCATCCAGCGCCAGTAGGGACGCACCAAGCCCATGATGCGTTTGAAGGTCGAACCGGTCAGTTGGCTGGTATGATCTTCTTCTTCGAGTTCGATCAATTCATCAGGCACAATAATTCTCCTTCGGGCAGAGGATGAAGGATGAGAGATGAAAGATGAAATGGGTTATTTCATTTTTAACTTTCATCTTTTGCATTTGCGATTTCTTCTTCCAATTCCTCGTCGATGCGGGTCTGGATGTCATAGATCTTCCGGTACATCCCGTCCCGGGCAACCAAATCCCTATGTTTGCCCATCTGTACGACCTCCCCTTTGTCCATGACCAAGATCAGGTCTGCATTCATCACAGACTGGATACGGTGGGCGATGATGAACGTGGTGCGGTTCTCCATCAGCCCATCGAGTGCGGACCGGATCTCCGCCTCCGTTTCAGTGTCCACGCTGGAGGTCGAGTCGTCCAGGATCAGGATGCGCGGGTTTTTCAGCAGGGTGCGGGCGACAGCCACGCGCTGCTTCTGCCCACCGGAAAGCGTCACACCCTTCTCGCCGACCAGCGTATTGTATCCGTCCGGGAAGGACAGTACCACATCATGAACGGCGGCGGCGCGGGCAGCCTTCTCGATCTCCTCCTGCGGAACGTCACGACCGACTCCGTAGGTGATGTTCTCGCGGATGGAGCGACTGAAAAGGAACGGTTCCTGCTCCACGATGCCGATCTGCTTGCGCAGATATTGGCGCGGGTATTCCTTCAGTTCCTTGCCATCGAGCAGGATGTGCCCGTCGGTGTACTCATGGAACCGTGGCAGCAGGTTGACCAATGTCGTCTTGCCTGAACCGGTCGATCCGAGCAGGGCAACCGACTGCCCAGGACGAACACCGAATGTGATGTCTTTCAGGACATCCGTATTCCCATCACTGTACTGGAAAGAGACGTTGTCGAAAACTACCTCACCGGACACGGGTCCGTTAGGCTGGATCTTCCCTTCATTCAGCGATTCTCGTTCCTGTTTGACGATTTCCATCAGGCGCTCGTACGAGACCAGACCGGTGGAAGTGTTGACGATGATGCGTCCGAGGTTACGCATCGGCCAGATGAGCCAGATCACCAGACCGACATAGGCAGGATATGTGCCGATGGTGATCTCGCCATTTATGGCAAGGATGCCTGCGTAGATGAACCCCCCCAGCATCTGGAATCCGCATAACAAGTCCGATAGCGGCCAGAAGAGCGAGTGCATCGAGAGCAGCTTTCGGCCACGTTTGTACTTCTCCCAATTGTCCTTCTCGAACTTGTCCATTTCATAGGCCTGTCGGGCAAATGCCTTGACCACCCGCACGCCGGTCAGGTTTTCCTGCAGGGTCGTGGAAAGTTTTGCTTCCTGTTCCTGGTACTTCTCATATGCTTTTGTCACTTTCTTGAAGAACCAGACCGAAACGCCGATGATGATCGGGATGACTAACACAGAGGCCAGCGCCAGTTTCCAGGAAAGACTCCAGATGGCGATGAAGTTGATCAGGAATAGAAGCACAATCCGGCCGACCCCGATGGCCTGGTCATTGAAGAATGTGCGGACGGCATCCACGTCCGAGGTTACGCGCTCGATCAGGTCTCCGGTCGGCGTCCTACTGTGATAGGCGAATGAAAGGCGCTGGATGTGGTCGAACAGGAAGTTGCGCATACGCCGGGTGATGCTCTCGGCGGAATACGAAGCCAGCCGGCTGGACAGGTAGGCGAAACCGCCCTCGAACAGGGACAGGCCGACGAATCCCAGTGCGATCAGGAGCAGGGTCTTCGAAAGCGTACCGGCAAAAGGCTCGATATTCCCAACGACCGTATCTGCAAAGTTCCGCAGCAATAGGTAGGTCAGTGTTTTCGATAACGCCGAGACCGCCAGTGTTACATTGGAGGCGATGTAAGCCAGGCGGTAACCGGTCATCATGCGTAGCATCCCGGCCAGTTTCTTTTTGGTCAGGGCTTTACGGAAGTCAAAGTAGGTCGAAGGCGTTACAGTTGCCATATAGTTCATCTCTGCTTACTCCCCTTTCTTTTAGGAGAGGGGCCGGGGGCGAGGACCGGGTGATGGCGACAAAAAAAACCACGGCGCTGAGTGCACCGTGGCAGGAAACCAGCGGATGAGTCGACTTTCAGTCGCCAGGCGCACTCCGAGAAGGCAATACAATACCCTTGACACCAGAGACAAGGTGGGGAAAGAGCGGATTGATGTTCATGAAGCGCGCCTCCTTTCGTGGGATTTGAAATGCTCGCCGAGTCTATCACTTGAATCCAGGAAGGTCAAGGATTTTTGAAAATCAATCGACTTGCGCATGTTCGAATTGGCTGTTGTAAAGTTCGGCATAGAAACCGCGCTTTTCGAGCAATTCGTCATGCCGGCCGGTTTCGACGATGTCGCCATTTTTCATAACCAGGATCAGGTCCGCGTTGCGGATCGTGGACAGGCGATGGGCGATCACAAAACTCGTGCGACCTTTCATCATGCTATCCATCGCTTTCTGGATCAGAACCTCGGTATGGGTATCCACCGAACTTGTCGCTTCGTCAAGGATCAGGATCAAGGGATCGGCTAATATCGCCCGGGCGATGGTCAGCAACTGTTTCTGTCCCAGTGAGATGTTCGTAGTCTCCTCGTTTAGCGTCATTTTATAACCATCAGGCAGGGTGCGAATGAAATGATCTGCATGGGCAGCCCTGGCAGCGGTCACTACTTCATCGTCACTGGCAAGGGACCTGCCATACCGGATGTTCTCCAAAACCGTGTCGTTATAGAGCCAGGTGTCTTGCAGTACCATTCCGAACAGGCAGCGTAAATCCCCGCGGCGGAAACCCCTGATATCGTGACCATCCACCAGGATGGCGCCACCGGTGACATCGTAGAATCGCATCAGTAGTTTTACGATGGTCGTCTTCCCTGCGCCTGTCGGTCCTACGATTGCCACCTTTTGTCCTGGTTCGATGGAAATCGAAAAATCGTTGATGACCGTCTTCTCAGGGTTGTATCCAAAGTGCACATTTTTGAACTGCACCCTGCCTGTGACCGCCTCCACAGGGAAGGACTCTGCGGCGTCCGGGACCTCCTCGGCTTGTGCCAGGAACTCGAACACCCTCTCGGCTGCGGCAGCTGTCTGCTGGAGGACATTGGAGATGTTGGCGAGTTGGGTGATCGGCTGCATGAACGAACGGACATATTGAATGAATGCCTGGATGTCGCCGACCGTTATAGCATTTCGGATTGCCATGTAACCGCCGATGATGGAGACTGCCACATAGCCGATGTTGCCTACGAAGCCCATCACCGGCATCATCAGGCCGGACAGGAACTGTGATTTCCAGGCTGAAGCATAGAGTGTATCGTTCAGCCGGTCGAATTTTTCGACGCTCCGGGCTTCGCCGTTGAAAGCTTTCATGACAACATGACCGCTGTACATCTCTTCGATGTGGCCGTTGATATGCCCAAGATAATCCTGCTGCTGTTTGAAGTATTTCTGCGACCGCTTGACGACGAACCCGATGATCGCCAACGAGAGAGGGACGATCAGCAAAGCCACCAGGGTCATGACCCAATTGATCGAGATCATCATGATCATGACGCCGCCAACCGAGGCGACAGATGTGATGATCTGTGTCAGGCTTTGGTTCAGGGTTTGGCTTACTGTGTCCACATCGTTCGTAACCCGGGATAACACTTCACCATGATTGGTGCTGTCGAAATAGCCAAGCGGCATCCGGTTGACTTTCTCGGCGATATCTTTGCGGAAACGGTAGGTGATATTCATGGATACACCAGACATGATCCATCCCTGGATGTATCCAAAGAGCGTGGACACAAGATATAGTCCCAGGGTGAACAGGAGGATGCCGCCGATGTATTCGAAATCGATTCCCTCGGAACTGCCCGATAGTTGAGCGAGCACGCCTTCGAACAACTTTGTGGTTGCCTTTCCCAGGATCTTCGGGCCGACGATCGTGAATGCAGTCGAGGCGACCGCAAATCCCATGACGAACACGATCGATAGTTTGTAAGAACTGAGGTAGCGCGCCAGGCGCATCATCGTACCCTTGAAATCGCGCGCCTTTTCACCTTTCATAATAGCCATCGGTCCGCCGTGTCCCATCCCCATCGGACCTCGTCCACCCATCGGCCCTCTTCCTGGCATGGCCCCGGTGTTGCCGTCCTTGTTGCTGCGCGGGTTCATCATGCCAGCGCCTCCTTGCCGAGTTGGGATTCTGCAATGTCACGGTAGACTTCGCAATCTTTCAATAAGTCACGATGGGCGCCTTTGCCAACGATCCGGCCTTCATGCAGGACGATGATCTGTTCGGCGTTCTTAATGGTCGATACACGCTGGGTGACAATGAACACAGTGCTCCTTCCGGTTTTTTCCTTCAAGGCTTTCCGCAGGGCAGAATCGGTTTTGAAATCAAGGGCGGAGAAACTATCGTCGAAGATGTAGATCGGCGGTTTCTTGACCAGGGCGCGGGCAATCGAGAGGCGCTGTTTCTGGCCTCCGGAAACATTCGAACCGCCTTGGGAGATCTCAGCCTCCAGCCCCGCTGGATCGGCGAAGACAAATTCGCTTGCCTGTGCAATATCAGTTGCCTCGCGCATGACTTCCGAACTGGCTCCGTCATCCGCATAACGCAGGTTGCTACCGATCGTCCCGGAGAATAGCATGCCCTTCTGGGGGATGTATCCGATTTTTTCCCGCAAGTCACGCTGGCTGACATCCCGGATGTCGATCCCGTCAATCAGGATCGCCCCTCCGGTAACATCATAGAAACGCGGGATGAGGTTGATGATGGTTGATTTACCCGATCCGGTTGAACCGATAAAAGCGGTCGTTTCCCCGGGTTTCGCGGAAAAGGATATGTCGTGCAATACATCGTCCTGGGCATCCGGGTAACGGAAACTGACCTGGCGGAATTCAACGACTCCGTCGAAGGGCAGGGGGAACGCCTTCGTCTCAGGCTGGTCGATGATGCTGGCTTCTGTATCCAGCACATCGGCGATCCGGCCGGCTGAAACTGATGCGCGCGGCAGGATAATGAACATAAAGGATAGCATCAGGAAGGCGAATACGATCTGCATCGCATATTGGAGGAAGGCCATCATATCCCCGACCTGCATGGTTGCATCCGCCACCTGGTGAGAGCCGACCCAGATGATCATCAGGGATAATCCATTCATTATGAACATCATGACTGGCATCATCACCACCATGATCCTGTTGATGAACAGGCTGGTGGCGGTCAGGTCGGTATTTGCCCGATCGAAGCGCGCCTCCTCGAATTGCTGCATGTTGAATGCCCGGATGACCATCATGCCGGACAGGTTCTCGCGCATCACCAGGTTCAACCGGTCCACCAGGTTTTGGATGAGTTTGAACTTCGGTAATGCAATCGAGAACACGGTGGTGATCAATCCGAGCAAGACTACAACAGCCAGCGCAATGATCCACCACATGGAAGTGCTCTTGCCCAGCGCCCGGATTACTCCGCCAACGCCGATGATCGGGGCGTAGAAAACCATCCGCAGTAGCATGATCACAACCATTTGGACCTGGGTGACATCATTGGTCGAGCGTGTGATCAGCGATGCGGTGGAAAACCGGTCGAATTCCTGGTTCGAAAAGCCCTCCACTTTCTTGAATACATCTTGGCGCAGATCGCGCGCCGCCCCCGCCGCTGCCCTGGCAGACAGGAATCCGACCGATATTGTACATGCGCCGGAGAGCAGGGAAACGAGCAACATGAGCAGGCCGGTGCGGGTGATATAACCGGTTTGGAGTCTTCCGATATCCACACCAAGCGCTGAGTATTCATCCTTGACTGCCGAGACAGCCATTTGGTTCACCATACTGTCAGCCAAAGAGGAAAACTCCTGCCGGATAGTATCCCGGGCCTGTTCCAATTGCGCATCTGGCAGCATGGAAAGCAACTGGAAGAAATCCGTCCCCGGTGGCAGAGTGGATAGGTCGAAAATTGCACCGAGTCCCATGGCGGACGTAGATGCTGGGTCGGCGAGGGCGCGTTCGATGCCCATCACAACCAGGAATGCCCGCCCTAGAATCGGGCTTATCGACTCGATCTGGGTCCTGTCGATATCGTTCAATAAATATCCATCGACTTCCACCAACCCAGGATAATCCTGTACGATTTCGAGGTAACCGTCTGTCCCGTGGGTCACAAGTGTATAATTCGATAGCACGAGCGTCTGTTCCTCAGCGCTCATGAATAAAAGTAGTTTTTCCATCTCTGCCTGGCGGATGGCGAGCGGGACAGCATACTCGATCCCTCCCTGCTGGATGCCGACATTGACAATGCGGGACATGTAATCCGGGAGCGCCAGGTCTGCATTTGCCTGGACGAACAATAATGCTATCGAGAGTAGGATGAGTAATGTGTAAGGTTTTAAGTACCTTGCAAGGCGTAGCATGGGTAGTCAAACTCCTATGTGTGTTGGATTATTCATTCATTTCGCGGGCGGCGCTGGTCAGGATGGTTAGGGCTGAGATGACCAATTCCTGCTGTTCTTGCGAGAGAGAACGGGTCAATTCTTCGATCCAGAGGCTGCGGGCATTGATGCCGGCCCGAATGAGGGCATGTCCCTTCTCGGTCAACCCAAGGGGATGTGAACGCCGGTCGGTGGGATCCTGCCGCCGTTCGACCATCCCCATTTGAACCAGACGCTCAACAGCCTGGCTGGCCGCCGCACTACTGACACCCATTCGTTGGCCGATCTCCGAGACACCACAATTCTCCTGGTGGAAGAGAAACATCAGGACATTTACCTGCGAGAAGGTGAGACCAGTCTCAGCCATGAAGCATTTAAAATCGCGGCCAGAGCGGTGCATGAAAACCTGCGCCCACTCTCGGATTACTTCGGCCAACCTGGCATGGATCGGGGACATAGTTAACTCCATTGATTATTTAAGTGACGTTGAATATATTCACTCAGTCCAATTCTGTCAAGACACCTGTGGGGAGGATTTTTCTTTCCAGTCGACGGCCAATGGATTGTGCTTGTCCAAAATGAGATGTTGTTAAATATACCTGCTCGAATCCCGCCGACCGCATACAAGTGGAGAGTTCCTTTTCTGACAGGAACTTCGCGGCTCAAGTGATCATGCTTTCCCTTCGAAGATATCGTGATAACCCTTGTCCAACTCATCATCCGATAGATGGGCATAATTCTGTGTAACCTGGATGCTGGCGTGGCGGGCCAGTTCCTGGGCAAGTTTCAGGTTGCCAGACGCGCGCAAGACAGTGGTGACAAAATAATGACGAAAGGAATGGGGAGTGATGCGACCAACGGCCTCATCGCCCAATGCCTGCCGGACGCGTTCACTGACAAGATTTCGCCCGGTGGTGGTCGTGATCGGTTTGACTTTTTTTCCAGCGCCTTTATCATGCCGGGCGAAGAGCGGCAGGGAGGGGAGGGGGCGTCCGCTGGCGCCATCCAAAGGGGCGCGTTGGGCAAGGTATTCTTTGAGGGCGCGAAGGCAGCGAGAAGAGAAACGGATGATGGCTTGCCTGTTTCCTTTACCGATGATCATACCCCGGCCCTCATTCCAATCGATATCCCCTCGACGAAGATCACACGCCTCGTGGACACGCAAACCGGTGTCGGCAAGCGTGAGCAAGAATGCCCGATCGCGCATTGCGCGTAACCGTTCGTCGATATTGTCAGACAACTGAAAAGAGAGACCGTAAGCGTATTCGAGCACAGTCTCGATTTCATCGCGCGGGAACTGCGGCATGCGTTGGCCGGGGCGGCGCGAGCGATTCCGGATGAAGAGTTCCAGCCGGGGCAGGTTTACTGGCGCTAGTTTTTCCGCTGCCAGGTAGGAATAGAATCCCTTTACTGCCTGTGTGTAGAGCCGTTCAGTTGACGAGGAATAAATCTTCAAGTAGGAGAGCATCCAGGCCAGGCCATCTTCGGTCAATTCCGAGACGGGGGATTGCGTGGTAATCCAATGTTCCGCCAAGACGCGCAGGAATGATTTCATGGCTGCTGTATACGCATGGGTTGTATGAATGCTGCGGGCTTCCCGGACAGTCGTAAGATAACCACGGACTGCATCCTCGATTGTCAGTAGACTGGTCTTACTGGTTTCCATATCGTTTCCTCGATGTTTATGATAATTATACTTATCGAAAGCATTACGATTTTACTTATTTTCCCCGGATTGTCAAGTCCCCCGCTCTGTACCACACCTCTCCCAGGAACCTGCGGACCAGGAATGTCCTGTGTATCGATCGCGCGAGGCGAGTTCTATGATTGGATATCTCACGGCCTGTATCGAACCTCCCTCCCCCACCCTGCCGGCAGCCTCTACAGATCTGTCGGATACCAAAAGCCCTTTTACACTTATAATTATCCTGTGCCCGCAAATATCTTGGTTGTCGATGATGATCCGATCCAACGTGAGTTACTGAACAGTGTACTCAATAAGGTGGGTTTTCGAGTAACAACCCTCGACGATTCGCATCGTGTTTTGGAGATACTCGGTGAAGGCGATATCCAACTGCTGATCACTGACTGGATGATGCCGGGGCTCGACGGCTTGGCGCTCACCCGCCTGATCCGTTCTGCTGGATTCCCAAAATATGTTTATATCATCCTTCTGACTGGAAGGTCGGATACAAGAGATGTAGTTAAAGGTTTGGAAGCGGGTGCAGATGATTTCCTCGCAAAACCGTTCGATCATAATGAGTTGATCGCGCGGTTGTCGGTAGGCCGTCGGATCATCGGTCTAGAAGAAAACCTTCGTTCAACACGCGACGAACTGGAGAAACTCGCAACCCACGACCATCTGACATTATTATTAAATCGACGGGCAATATCCGCTGCGCTAAATGTAGAACTGGCGCGCGCCAGGAGGTCTTTCCTGCCACTGAGTATCATTTTTCTCGACCTGGATAAATTCAAGAACATCAATGACCGGCATGGGCACGCAACTGGCGATAAGGCTTTGACTGAGGTCGCACGCGTGTTGGCTTCGAGTATGCGCCCATACGATTTCGCCGGCCGGTGGGCGGGAGACGAATTTATCTCAATAATTCCAACTGCCGATGTCGAGCAAACCCGGAAGATCGCCAACCGGATCCTTAATCGAATCTCGAAAATCGAAATACCGACAAAGGCAGGCAATCTTTTGAAGTTGAAGGCAAGCATTGGCTTCTGTACATTTAAGCCTGGCCTTAACCACGTACTTGACCTTGATGTTCTTGTCCAACAGGCTGATAATGCCATGTACATAGCGAAGAGCGCTGGGGGAAACCGTGTGTGTTATCTCTCAATTGAGGATCCTGGCGATGGAGGCGGCAAATGAAAAACACCACCACTTTGGGCGCGGATATGCACATCGCCACCCGCTACAGCCTGGCTGGAATTCTATTTGGCATGGTTTTTCCTGTGGTTTCAACTATCTTTGAAGCCTTCAGCCAAGGCATCCCTGTCACATTCGCTTCATTTCTAGAATTGCAACGAAGCGCTCCCCTGCTTTGGGTTATCGATACAGCCCCGGTATTTCTCGGATATTTTGCATACCTGGCCGGAATCCGCCAGGCGCGCCTGCAAGCACTCAACCAAAAACTTGGTCAAATCATCGAAGATCAAACGAGTGAAATCAGCGAAAGCTACACCATTCAAACGGCGCTAAATTCCCTGTTGAGCCTGACCCTGGAGGATATTTCCCTGGAGGATCGGCTGCGACAGGCGCTCGATATCATCCTTTCCATTCCATGGCTCGCCAGCCAGACCAGGGGTGGGATATTCCTGGCGGAGGGTAATCAGGAAGTCCTTACACTGAAGACCTGGCGGAATTTGGATCTATCCCTCATAGAGACGTGCCGTCAGGTGTCCATTGGTTCCTGGCCTGGCCAGACTGCTTCGAACAACCGGATCGAATTTTGCACTTGTCCCGACCAACGCCAATGGCAAAATTCTGAAGGGATCAAGGAATATGGACATTATCGGGTCCCGATCATACTCGACAGCCAAGTGTTGGGTGTAATGGTCCTTTTCTTGGATGAAGGTCATATCCGGAATCCGCGCGAACTGGCGTTTCTGGAAGCAATCGCCAGTACGATGGCAGTCATGATCCATCGTGCCCAAACACTGGATGCCCTTACCGAAAACCAGGAGAAATATCGAAACTTGGTTGAACGCATTCCGGCTGTCGTCTACCTGGATGCTATCGACGAAGTATCTTCCTCGATCTATATGAGTCCACAGATCGAGACCATGTTGGGGTACAGCCCGGCGGAATGGCGCGCCGATCGGGACCTTTGGGTCAATGTGATCCATCCGGAGGACCGTGAGCGGGTTGTAGCCGAGAACATACGCACCAATCTGAGCGGCGAACCATTCCTGGTGGAATACCGCTGCCTGGCGCGCGACGGGCGGACGGTTTGGATCCGGGACGAGGCTATCCTGATCCGCGACTCTTCCGGTAATCCCAAATACTGGCAGGGATTCATGTTCAACATCACCGACCGGAAGCAGTTCGAACAGGAAAGCCAGCGAGAGCGCGATTTCGCCCTGCTGGTGATGAACACCATGGGCCAAGGGCTGACAGTAACAGATCCAGAAGGCCTTTTCGAATATGTCAACCCGGCGTATGCCAGGATGCTGGGGCGGACCCCCGCTGAAGTCATCGGCCATACACCGCAGGAATACACAGCCGAAGCAGATACACAGGCGCTCGAAGACGCGCATGCCAGACGGCTGAAGGGCGATGTCACCAGTTATGAGACCAGACTGCGGAGGGCGGACGGACACCTGGTGCACACGCTCATCACTGGCGCTCCCCGGTTGGAAGGCGGCCTGTGGCTGGGCGCTGTGGCTGTTGTCACAGACCTGACTGATCGCAAGCAAGCGGAAAGCGAGATCGAACGCCAAAAGCAATACTTCGAAACGCTGGTCCGCACCAGCCCGGTCGCGATCGTAGCGCTCGACCTGACTCACTTGGTAGTCTCGTGCAATCCTGCTTTCGAGAAACTTTTCGGTTTCACCGAGGATGAGATCCGAGGCAGGAACCTGGATGAAATCATCGGAATGAGCGCTGAAAGTGAAGCCAGGGCAAATACCAAGGCCGTTCGAAAGGGCCAGGCAATCCACACAACCGGGCGGCGTGACCGGAAAGACGGGACACAGGTCGAAGTCGAGATCCTTGGCACTCCTGTTTTCGTTGAAGGTAAACAGGTTGGCATCCTCGCCATCTATCACGACCTGACCGAATTGTTGAAAGCCCAACGGGCGGCAGAAACGGCAGCCCAAACGAAAGCGGAATTCCTCGCGAATATGAGTCACGAGATCCGCACGCCGCTGAATGCGATTGTCGGCATGACCAGTTTGCTTATCGATACCCCGCTCAACACTGAACAACTGGATTATGCCCACACGATCCGCAACAGCAGCGATGGCTTGCTGACCATCATCAACGATATTCTCGATTTTTCCAAGATAGAGGCCGGTAAGATGGCAATGGAAAAACAACCATTCTATCTTAGCGACTGTATTGAATCGGCGCTCGACCTGCTGGCTGCCAGAGCGGCGGAAAAAGGACTCGATCTGGCTTATTCTATCCAGGAAGAGACTGTGAATAAACTATCAGGTGATGTTACCCGTCTCCGCCAGGTGTTGGTGAATCTGCTCAGCAATGCCGTCAAGTTCACCGAGACCGGGGAGATCGTGGTCACTGCCAACTCCCGGCCGGTGAGAGGAGACCTTCACGAATTGCATTTTGCGGTATCTGATACAGGGATCGGCATCCCTCCTGAGCGAATGGACCGTCTCTTTCAGGCCTTCAGCCAGGTAGACGCATCCACCACCCGAAAATACGGCGGAACCGGACTGGGTTTGACCATCAGTAAGCGCCTGGTAGAGATGATGGGTGGTTCCATCTGGGCGGAAAGTGAAATTGGCGCTGGCTCCTGCTTCCATTTCACGATCCTGGCAGAGACCACCCCGATGACCGCGCGCCTGTCACCGGTTGGTTCGCAACCTGGATTGGCTGGAAAAACAATATTGATCGTTGATGACAATTCGACCAATCGAAGGATTCTGGAGAAACAGACATCCTCCTGGGGGATGCTCCCCACAATTGCCAGTTCCGGGGCCGAGGCATTATCCCTTCTCACGCATAGTGCGCCATTCGACCTTGCCATCCTGGATATGCAGATGCCGGAGATGGATGGTATAAAATTGGCACAGGCAATTCAAGAAAAGTTCAAGCCGGACACCATGCCACTTGTGATGCTCACCTCCCTTGGATCCCGCCCCGCCGATATGAAGGAGGTCCAATTTTCCGCCTATTTGGTTAAACCCATCAAACCTGGGCAACTGTATTCCATCCTGCAGTCGATCCTGGCGCAGCGACCCTCCCTGGAAAAGAAAACTTCCAAACCGTCCGGCTTTGACCAGACAATGGGGCGCCGCCATCCACTGCGTATTCTGTTGGCCGAGGATAATCCCGTCAACCAGAAAGTGGCGGTTGCGCTGCTCAAACGATTGGGCTACCTGGCTGATCTTGCATCGAATGGGTTAGAAACCCTGCAAGCCCTCGCCCGCCAGGACTATGACGTGATCCTGATGGATATGCAGATGCCGGAGATGGATGGCGTGACCGCCACCAGCCGCATCCGCCGCGACCTCCCGCCGGGTCGCCAGCCGCGCATAGTTGCCATGACCGCCGACGCGCTCGAAGGTGACCGTGAGCGCTATCTCGCGAACGGGCTCGACGATTACGTCAGCAAGCCGGTGCGGGTGGAGGAGTTGGTCCAGGCGCTCGAGAAATGCAGCCCACTCGAAATCCACCATGTCTCCAAAAATAAGGAAAGGAAGAAGCGCCTGTGAATATTGACCGGACAGTCCTCGAAGCATACCGGCAGGTCATGGGAGAGGATACCGATGCGATGATAGATGACCTGATTGCCACCTACTTGGAGAACACCCCTACCCTGATCAGGGACCTGCGCCGATCACTGGAAAAAGGCGACACTGCCCTCTTCATCCGCGCAGCCCACACATTGAAATCCAGCAGTGCGGCTGTTGGGGCAATTCCGCTTTCACGATTGGCGGCTGGATTAGAGCAGAAGGGGAAGGAAAACCTATTCCAGGGGATGGAGACGGAGGTCGCCAGCATGGCCGCCCTCGTCGATGTCACCCTCGAGGAATTCATAACCTGGCGGAGGGAATTGAACGCATGATCAACGATCCTATCGTCTTGTCACCGGCATCATCCTACCCGACCCAAATGCCTTCCCGCTTACTTTCAGGATGATCCCCATCTGCTGGCGTTTATGCTCGCTCCGTTTTAAGGCATCATTCGATAGATTTCCCTGCACCAGACTCTCGACTTGCGGCGCTAATATATCATAATCGAAGGGATCGATTTGTCCCGGTCGCAGTTCTGCCGAAGGCGGGCGTTCCAGGCAGAAAGATGGGATAACTTCCTTGATCCGATTGATGAACCGCGCCAGATCGTAAACCTGAAGTTTTGTAAGGTCTCCCAAAGGGGAGATCGTGCCGGCCATATCCCCGTAGAGGGTGGAATAACCTAGCGCCAGTTCAGTCTTGTTGCTTGTATTGACCAGCATCCCGCCATGCAGGTTGACGAAGGCCATCAGGATCATCATCCGGATGCGCGCCTGGATGTTTTCAGCCGGGAGTCCCTCGGCCATGGCCGGCAGGGTTGCGAGGGTCGAACGATGGATTTCCTCCATCTCGACGACCTCGAAATGGATTCCGAGGCGTGCTGCCAGCAGGCGGGCATTCTCTGTAGAGCGCCTGTCTGTAAAACGGGATGGGATCGCGATCCCGGTTACATTTCCCGCCCCAAGAGACTCGGCTGCCAGGACGGCAGTCACGGCGGAATCGATCCCACCAGAGATACCCAGGACGCCGCGTCGGATGTTGTTCTTGCGGGCAAGATCGCCCAAACCCAATACCAGGGCGGAATAAACCTCCCCGATCTG
>VGNO01000046.1 GCA_016865985.1 Chloroflexota bacterium
CTGTTCCCTCAGGAAATACTCGCGCTGCACTTTCTCGATCTCCGAGCGCGCCTGGTTCTGGATCTTCTGCCCTAGTTGCAGGACATCTGTCTCCCGCACCAGCAATGCCACCAATTTATGCAGTTTATCCCGGGTGGAGTCCAATTCCAGGATCTGCTGGGCATCCCCGAGTTCCATCCGTTGGAAGTTCGCCACTGTATAGGCCACCTGGAGCGGGTCCTCCAGCGTGGAGATCGACTCCACCAGTTCGCGCGGGATGGAAGCGCTCATCTCCGCGATGGCCGAGAATTGGTCGCGCGCGCTGCGGGAGAGGGCATCGATCTCCTTGCCGGTCTCGACTGTCTCGGGAAGGAGTTCGATGCGGGCTTTCAGATAGGGTTCCTCCTGGATGAATTCGACCAGGCGGAGACGTTCCATCCCCTGGACCAGCAAGCGGATGGTGCCATCCGGGGCGCGGAACAGGCGGTGGACTGTGGCGATCGTCCCGACCTGGTACAAGTCGCCCGGGGCGGGGTTCTCTAAATCCGGATTTTTGGCCGTCACCAGTCCGATCAACCGGTCGGAGGCCGAGGCATCGTCCATCAACCGGACCGAGCGCGGCTGGCCGATGGTCAGCGGGACAGCAGTCTGGGGATAGACGACCACTCCGCGTAAAGGCAGGATCGGGATAATATCCGGCAGTTTTACCCGTTCGGCCGCAGCCGGTGTTTTTTCATCAGGTTCCACGTCCGGCTCCTGTTTTTTCAGGCGGGTGAAGATCGAAGGCATGACGTATTCTTCCGGGAGGTTGTTATCATCCATCCAGTTGATGATCTCCATCAAGTTGGCGAACCAGCGCATAGCAGTCATATCAGGATAGGATCGGGATGTTCTTCGGGTTCGACTTGGGCAGGATGACGGTCAGGAATCCATTTTCGTAGGATGCATCGGCATGTTCGATATCGACAACTGCATGGATCTGTACGGCGGCGCTGAACTCTCCGAAGCGGATCTCCATTTGCTGGTAAGCGCGGCGCTCGCCGGATTCCGTCCTTATGCCGCTGATGACGAGGAGGTCCTTCTCGAACTGGATCGAGAATTCCTCTTCCTTCATCCCGGCCACTTCCACCCTTACGACGATGCATTCATCCGTCTCATAGACATCGGTCGGCGGACTCCAGGCATAGGAGCGGATCCCCACCTGCCAGCCAAGCGCCTGGAGGGTGCGCGGCTGGCGGAGATTGGGCGACTCGTTCTTCCGGATAAGCGTTGTCATTGGCATCACCTCGAGATCAACTCGGGCCGGGAGGCAACAGGGCCGCGGATCAGAGAGCCGCCTTGGCGGCGGCCAGCACAGCTGCATAATCGGGTTCCTGCCCCAACACCGGCATATAGGCTGCGTAGGTTATCTTACCTGTCCGGTCGACCACAAAAACCGCCCGTCGCAGGATGCGGACTTCCTTTATCAGGCAGCCATAACGGGCGCCGAAGTCGGCATTCAGGTGATCCGAGAGCACGGCCACCTGGCCGATGCCGGCTGCGCCGCACCAGCGTTTCTGGGTGAAGGGCAGGTCGGTACTGATGACCAGGATGGCGATCCCCATGCCGAGGGTGGCCGCCTGCTGGTTGAAGAGGCGTGTTTCACGGTCGCAGACCTCGGTCTCCAATGATGGGACGGATGCGATGACCCGCACCTTGCCGCCAGTCCCTGCCAGGCCCTTGAACTGCGCCCAATCCTGGCTAAGGACGGTGAATTCCGGAGCGGTGTCGCCAGGCGAGAGGTCGGGACCAACGATGGTTACGTCCTGTCCTTTGAATTGGATCAATCCGGATCGTTCGTGGGACAATTCTCCTCCTTGAACCAGTAAAGTTTTCCAGGCGCCCCTGGCGAGATTCGAACTCACAACCAACAGCTTAGAAGGCTGCTGCTCTATCCATTGAGCTACAGGGGCGGGTTCAGGCGTTCAGGTAGTGAGACCGGCCGCAGGCCCTTATACACCCTGACGCCGGCAAGGGTGCGCAGTATGGTGTCAGGTGGACGGTTGAGTCGGCTGCCGAGTTCTTCCGGTGTCATGGGTGTGTTTCCGTTCGCAAGCAGCAGGCGAAAAACAGCATCCACCATGGCCGTGTGTTCGGTAAGGAAATCCGACTGTCGGGCGCAATGCGAGATCAGGATGTGCTGGATGGCATCGATCTGACGCACTTCCGCCGTATGCGGGTCGATCCAATCCAACATCCGGTCTGAAACATTATCCGGGAAGGCTTCCTGGTGTTCAGGGCAGAGCATACTTCCCAGTTCCACCCGCCAGTTGCGATCATTTTCCTGCCACCAGGCAAAATCGATATGGAAGGGAGTTTTGATTGAGGGTTTGATCAAACTAGGACGCTTCAGATCGCTCATGGAAAATCCTCAGTTATGTTCCTCCAGGCGGTAGTGGAGGTCGCCCACGTGGGTGAATTGCGCGCCGATTGCCAGGAGGCACAGGAGCGGGGCAGGAGGGCAGCGCCGTGTGATGTTCAGCGCTGAATATAACTCCTGGGCATGGACATGTCCCTGCAAGTTAAGTTTGGTCAATTCCTGCATCGTGCCGGCCACCACCTGCTCGAAAGCCTGGCGGGATTTGGCGAGTTGGGTGCAAGCCTCGTCGATTGCCGCAGGATCGGGGATTGCGATCACCATCCGTTCGTCGTAATCGGCGCTGATGTTCTGGCGCAACATGGCAAATACCAATCCGCCGTCCGAACCGGCCAGCACCGTCCGCACCCAGTCGCGGGTCGTCCGCCGAGACCTAGCCTGGATGACAACCTTGCCGGGTTGTTTTCCCTTGCAGACGACGATCTGCGAGCCCGGGATCAGGTTGTTCCTGCGGTACCAGTCCAACAGGCCTGAAACATAGCCATACTCCCTTACAACCCAGGCCGGCAGTTCTTCGTCCGTCATACCGTCCACCAAGGAAAAGCGGACGCGGGGCGATTCATATGCAGTCGGGAAAAGGCCGCGCACACGGCTGCCAACCGGCAGCGTCCCGGCGCGCCAGTGCGGGTAGGTAAGGCAAATCTCGGCCTGGTCCACCGCTCCCCGGTCGGGCAGGCGCTGGCTCAATTCATCATCGAGCAGGGTTTCCAGCGCCAGCATGTCGGGAGTCAAATGGTTGCGGTCGTGCTCGATCTGGTTGTAACGCAAGGAGGCCGGGATGGATTGTACATCCTCCGGTTCCAGCCGGCGCAGGCACCACAAAACCTCACCCGCTGGGCCAACTTCATCGAAACGGCCATCCTCCTGGAGGGCGTAATTCATCGAAAACTCGACCAGTTTGGCGTTCACTTTCCCGGTCAGTTCGACCTGCTCGACCAGCGCCGAAGCCGGCAAAGGCTTCCCCCCCGCCTCGTCGAGGACCGCCTCGGCCAGGTTCAAGTGGCCAAGATTGACATCCACCAGCAGGGCGCTCGGGAACCAGCGCCCGGCGATGCGCACCAGGTTCTCGTCCTTGCCCAGCGATTCTGCCAGGAGTTTCTCCAGGTGAGGTCCATGGTCCGCCAGGACCGCTTCCAGGTTGAGCGAGGCATCTTCATTGATCGCCTCGATCGGATCGTTCAGGGCATGTTCGGCCAGCCCGGCCGCAAAGTAACGCTTCGCGCCGCCGAGGTCGACTTCGATCACTTCGAACTCGCCGGCCTCGGGATTCAGGCCCGGACGGACAGACGTGATCTTTCCAGAAACCCAATCCAGCGCCGGGAGGAAGATGGTCTCGCCTGCCTTGTAATGTTCCTTTGGAAGAAAGGTCCTGCCTCCCCCATCCTTTTGGGCGAGCAATGCCTGGCGCTCCACCCGGATACGTTCACCGACCAGCGCCGGGACGAGTTCCTTCTCTGTCAACGGCGTTTCGACCTCGAAGAGGTGGGTGTGAATGAATTCCTTGTCTGCTTTGGAAATGGATAACGAATTCCAGTAATCTTGTGGAACTGAAAGCGCATGACTTGCCATAGAAAGCCCTGGGTCCGGAATGATTTTGGCCGGTAATCCGGCGGCGTAATTATACCTTACCTTGACAGGCCTTCCACCTTGACTTACGATAGAGACGGGAGAAGCCCCATGCGGATCGGAATGATGGTCGATCTCTACAAGCCTCACATCAGCGGTATAACCAATTATATCGACCTGAACAAACGCCATCTCGAACAACTCGGGCACGAGGTGTATGTTTTTACATTCGGCGATCCCTCGTATGCGGATGACGAAAAGAATGTCATCCGATCGCCCGGCCTGCCCCTGGTGGATACCGGCTACTACCTGGGGTTGCGGTACACCATACAGGCGCGCAAGACCCTCCAGACGATGGATGTGGTCCATGTCCACCATCCCTTCCTGAGCGGGCGGCTGGCTCTGCAATACTGCCGCCCGGTGCGGATCCCGGTAGCATTCACCAACCACACCCGCTATGACCTGTATGCCCAGGCCTACCTGCCGCTCCTGCCCGATGAAATCAGCGCCACCTTCCTCCAGGCTTATATGCCTCCATTCTGCCAGGCGCTGGACCTGGTCATCTCGCCTTCGCAAGGCATGGCTGAGATCCTGCGCGGGCTGGGCGTCGCCAGCCCGGTAGAGATCGTCCCGAACGGTGTGGACTTGAAACGGTTCCACGGAGTCGACCAACCCTGCCACAAGGAAGACTGCGGTTTCCACAAAGATGACCTCCTGCTCGTATTCGTCGGTCGTCTGGGACCGGAAAAGAATTTGAAATTCCTGCTCAGGGCATTCACCGGCGCAGCAGAAGCGCTGGAAAACATCCACCTGCTCATCATTGGGGACGGCCCCGAAAAAGAGGAACTGCAACGGCTGGCTGCCCAGACGGCGAGTTCGCAACGTGTCCATATTATCGGATTTATGGAATACGAACGACTGCCTGCTTACCTGGCGATGTGCGATGTCTTCGTCACGGCATCGATCACGGAAGTACACCCATTGTCAGTCATCGAAGCCATGGCAGCCGGCCTGCCGACCCTGGGCATCCATTCGGTCGGGGTCGGTGACACCGTCGTGGATGGGATGACTGGATTCCTGTCCAGTCACGACCCGGCAGCATTTTCAGCCCACCTGACGCGCCTCTGCCTGGACAAAGCCCTGCGCCAGAAAATGGGACTCCGTTCCCGCCGCGAATCCGAGGTGTTCGATATCAGTCGCACCACCCGGCTTATGCTGGCGCTTTATGAGCGAATGGTATTCGATGGCGCCAACCGCCGGCACGGCCTGCGCTACCGGGTCAGGAGCCTGGTGGAAAAATGGAAACGTTGAGCGGTTGGAAACAAGTCATCGGCCGCTGGGGCGAGAAGCTCGCGGCCGAGTACCTCATCCATCGTGGCTACGCGCTCCAGGCTGCCAATGTCCGCACACCGCATGGCGAGATCGACCTGGTTGCCCGCCTGGAAGACATGCTGGTATTCGTGGAAGTCAAGACCCGCACGTCCCGTTCCTGGGGCTTCCCGGAGGAAGCCGTAACCTCCCGAAAACAAGCGCACATGCTGGCGGCGGCCGAACATTTCCTCTCCCAGCATCCAGATAGCCCGGAGACCTGGCAGTTCGATGTGATCGCTGTCACCCGCCGTGCCGGCCAAGCTCCGGAGATCGAGCACTTCGAGAATGTCATCGGTTGAAACCAAATCCCGTGGGCCGGGGCCGCGGGATGCATCCTGGATCCCGCTGGTGGTCATCGCCGGCCCGACCGCTGTCGGCAAGACCGCCATTTCCATCGAACTGGCGGAAGGACTGGGGGGCGAGATCGTCTCGGCCGATTCCCGTCTCATCTACCGCGGCATGGACATCGGCACCGCCAAACCAACCCCCGCCGAGAGAGCGCGGGTTCCTCACCATCTGGTGGATATCGCCGATCCCGACCAGACATGGAGCCTGTCCCTTTTCCAACGGGCCGCAGCGCATGCTATTGCGGACATCCATGGACGGGGGATGCTGCCCATGCTGGTCGGAGGGAGCGGCCAGTACATCCATGCCGTGACTCACGGCTGGAAGCCGCCGGAGATCCCACCGGATGAAGGCTTGCGTCAAGAATTGGAAGCCCGCGCGGCCGCCGAAGGCAATCAGAGCCTCTACAATGAACTCCAGGCATCGGACCCGGAGGCTGCCGGGAGGATCGACCCACGAAACCTGCGCCGGATCGTCCGGGCGCTGGAGGTGATCCGCCTGACGGGACGGAAATTCTCCGGCCAGCGCGGCCAGGCCGAGGGTCCATACCGCCTGCTGACGGTCGGCCTGGCCCGTCCCCGCCAGGAACTCTATACCCGCATCGACGCCAGGATCGAGTCCATGTTCGAGAATGGACTGCTGGAGGAAGTGCGCAGCCTGCTGGCGAAAGGTTACTCCCCCGCCCTGCCATCCATGTCCTCCATCGGATATCGGGAATGCGCGGAAGCGCTGCGCGGCGAGGCAACGCCCGAGGAGGCCGTGAGCCGGATGCGGCGCGGGACGCGTCGATTCGTCAGGCGGCAGGCCAACTGGTTCAAACCAGCCGACCCGCTCATCCACTGGTTCCAAGCCAATGAAGATCCGCGAGAAGCGATCAAGGCGACCATACAGGAATTCCTGCGGGAATAGGAGCCATATGGCAGTCAGCGTCAAAGAAGTGGTTACAAACCGGGATCTCAAGAATTTCATCGAATTTCCCTTCAACCTTTATTGCGGCAATCCATACTGGGTCCCTCCTCTGATCGGCGACGAAATGAATACCCTGCGCCGGGACAGGAATCCCGCATTCGAGTACTGCCAGGCGCGTTACTGGCTGGCATACAAAGCCGGGAAACCCGCCGGTCGCATCGCCGCCATCTCGAACCAACGACATTTCGAGAAGTGGGGGCAGAAGTACATGCGCTTCGGCTGGATCGACTTCATCGACGATGCGGAAGTCTCCGCCTCCCTTCTCGGCGAGGTGGAAAGGTGGGCTGCCGAGGCGGGAATGGAAGCCGTCCACGGGCCGTTGGGGTTCACCAACATGGACCATTCCGGGATGCTGGTGGAGGGATTCGACGAACTGGCGACGATGGCGACAACCTATAACCACCCATACTACCCGCGCCATCTCGAGAACCTCGGTTACATCAAACATACCGACTGGGTGGAGTACGAACTCGCCATCTCCCCGGAACCGAACGAAACCATCGCCCGCATCGCCTCCCTTTCCCTGCGACGTTATAAACTGCACCTGGTGGAGACCTCGGATAAGAATGAATTGCTGCCTCATGCCCGCGACCTTTTCAAACTTTATAACGAGGAATACCGCAACCTGTACAGCGCAGTCCCGTTGAGCGAAGCCCAGATCGAACATGCCATCAGGCAATACATCGGCCTCATCTCTCCCAGGTTCGTGCCTGTGGTGCTCGATGACACCGGCAGGATGGTGGCCTTTGGCATCGTCATGCCGTCCCTTTCCAGGGCGCTGCAGAAGGCGCGTGGCCGCCTCTTCCCGTTCGGTTTCTTATACCTGCTGCACGCCCTAAACCGGAACGACCGCGCCGACTTGTACCTGGTTGCAGTTAAAGGCGCATACCAGGGGAAAGGCATCAATGCCATCCTGATGGATCACATCCATCGTTTGTTCATCCAGATGGGCATCGACCGGATCGAGACCAATCCCGAACTGGAATGGAATGTCGATGTCCAGGGACAATGGAAATACTATGAAAAGCGACAACACAAACGCCGACGGGCGTTCATCAAACATCTCGCCAGGGAATGAGCGCCCTGGCTGGCATCCACCCAATCCGCGAGGAAAAATGGTAATCCAGGTCAGAGAAATACACAGCCTGCAAGACTTGAAAAAGTTCATCAACTTCCCCCTCGAGTTGTACCGGGACAATCCGTACTACGTTCCAGCCCTGTTCTTCGACGAACTCAACACTCTGCGCCGCGACCGAAACCCGGCCTTCGAGCATTGTGAAGCGCGTTACTGGCTGGCAGTGAAGGACGGCCGGCCTGCCGGGAGGGTGGCTGCCATCCTAAATCACAAGCACATCGAGAAGTGGGGGCAGGACTACCTGCGCTTCGGCTGGCTGGACTTCATCGACGACCCACAGGTAGTGGCAGCCTTGCTCGGGGCGGTCGAGACCTGGGGCCGGTCTGCCGGCATGGAAGCCGTCCACGGCCCATTGGGATTTACCGACCTGGACCGGGAAGGGATGCTGGTCGAGGGCTTCGATGAGTTGGCCACCCTCTCCACGAACTACAACCATCCATATTACCCCGGACACCTGTCCGCCCTGGGTTACACCAAGGATACTGACTGGGTTGAATATGAGATGACCGTCCCGCCGGAGCCGGATCCGACCATTGCCCGGATCGCGGAGATCTGCCGGCGGCGTTACCGGCTCCATCTGCTGGAAACGCGCAGCAAGAAGGAGATGCTGAAATATGCCGGCGACCTCTTCGACCTGCTGGATGAATCCTATGCCCACCTGTATGGGACGGTGCCTCTGACCCGGCGGCAAGTGGAGGCGTACGTCCGGCAGTATTTCGGTTTCGTCCGCCCGGAATTCGTGCCGGTTGTGCTGGACGAAAATGACAGCATGGTGGCATTCGGCATCACGATGCCCTCCCTCTCGCGGGCATTGCAAAAATCCCGCGGGAAATTATGGCCTTTCGGTTTCATCCACTTACTGCGCGCCCTGCGAAAATCATCGAACTTCGATCTATACCTGGTTGCGGTACGCCAGTCTTACCAGAACAAGGGAGTCAACGCCATCCTGATGGACCGGATGAACCAGGTCTTCAACCGCCTCGGCGTCCAGAAAGTCGAGAGCAATCCCGAACTCGAAACGAATACAGATGTCCAGGGACAATGGAAGTACTACCAGCGCCGCCTGCATAAACGCCGGAGGGTCTTCCTGAAGCGATTAGGCTGATGGTCCTGACGGCAATTTCGCCTGGAAAAATACCCGAGCAAATTTCCAAAACGGTTGACTTTTATCATAATTTCCTTATACTTGATTCTGGAGAGTCCTATATCATTTCACCCACAGCCCCAAGGAGGAAGCACATGAAAGAGCAGCTCTGGTTCAAAAAATACGACAAAGGCGTGCCGCATACCATCGAGTATCCGAAAGTCCCCCTGTTCCACTTCATGGAACAGATCTCGCAACGGCACCCGGACACCCCTTGTACGATTTTCCACGGTGCAATCATCACCTATAAAGAGATGAATGCGATTACCGACACGCTCGCCGGCGCCCTGGCCAACCTGGGCGTGAAGAAAGGCGACCGGGTCGGTCTTTTCATTCCCAATACGCCCCAGTTCGTGATGGCCTATTTCGCCGTCTTGAAGGCCGGCGGCGTGGTGGTGGCAACCAACCCGCTCTATACCCCGCCCGAGATCGAACACCAGGTCAATGACGCCGGGGTCGAAGTGATGATCGTAATGAGCAACTACTACAAAATCATCAAGGCCGCCCAGCCCAAGACCAAGATCCGCACCGTCATCGTCACCAATATCAAGGAAACCCTCCCGCCCTTGTTGCGGACACTGTTCACGTTGGCCAAGGAGAAGAAGGGCGGCTTCCGGATCGACCACCTTGATGATGGCGACTTGTGGATGAAGGACCTCATCGCCAAACACAAACCATCCGACCGTCCCAAACTGGATATCACATCGGACGACAATGCCCTCTTCCAATACAGCGGTGGGACGACCGGAATTTCCAAAGGCGCCATTGCCACCCATTTCAACCTGATTGCCGACACGCTCCAGATCAAATCCTGGATGACGGAACTCGAAGAGGGCAAGGAGATCATCCTGATGGCGATCCCGCTCTTCCATGTCTATGGCATGGTGGCCGGGATGCTGTTCGCGATGGCCTCAGGTTCTTCAATGGTGATGGTTCCCAACCCGCGCGACCTGAAGGATGTCCTGAAGAACATCCAGAAATTCCGCCCCACCATCTTCCCGGGCGTGCCCACCCTCTACAATGCCATCAACAACCATGCCGATGTCAAAGCCGGGAAATACGATATCCGCTCGGTCAAAGCCTGCATTTCCGGGTCTGCCCCGCTGATGCGGGAGACAAAGGAAACCTTCGAAGCCCTCACTGGAGGAAAACTCTGCGAAGGCTATGGCCTCTCCGAAGCGCCAACCGCCACCCACTGCAACCCCCTGCTGGGAGAGAACCGCACCGGCTCGATCGGCCTGCCGCTGCCCGACGTGGACGCCCGCATCATCAGCCTCGATGATGGCGAGACCGAAATGCCGGTCGGCGAAATTGGCGAGATCGTCATCAACGCCCCGCAGGTTATGAAGGGCTACCACAACATGCCAACCGAGACGGCCAACACCCTCCGCAAGCGCAAGGACGGGAAGGTCTGGCTCTATACCGGCGACATCGCCCGCATGGACGAAGACGGCTTCTTCTACATCGTCGACCGCAAGAAGGAACTGATCAAACCCGGCGGTTACCAGGTCTGGCCGCGCGAAGTGGAGGAAGTGATCATCGCCATGCCCAAAGTCATGGAGGTCGGCGTGGCCGGCATCCCGGATCCCTACCGCGGCGAAACGGTCAAGGCCTGGGTGGTTGCCAAACAGGGCGAGACCATCACCGAAGATGAAGTCAAGGCCTGGTGCAAGGAACGCCTGGCGCCGTATAAAGTCCCCACCCATATCGAATTCCGCAAGGAACTCCCGAAGACGACCGTAGGCAAGATCCTGCGGCGCGAGTTGATCCGCCAGCACAAGGAAGCGACCGGCCAATCCTGAGAAGGTATCGGATCGAAAACAACGACCTCCTGTTCGCAGGAGGTCGTTTTCTCTTACCTATGTCAGTTGTGGCGTTCCGCTTTTCTTTGGGAAGGGGGATGGGAAGATCTTTTCGAACTCATCGCGGGAGAGCGTCTCCACTTCGAGCAGTTTCTGGGAGACGGCATCCAGCCGGTCGCGGTACTGTACGAGGATCGCCTTGGCTTGGGCGTATGCCTCGTTGACCAACTGGCGCACCTCCTGATCGATCCGTTCCGCCACCGCCTCCGAGTAATCGCGTTGTTCCGAGATCTCGCGTCCAAGGAAAATCAATTCCTCCTTTTGGCCGTAGATGATCGGTCCCATTTCATCGCTCATACCCAGGCGGGTGACCATGGCGCGTGCCATGCGCGTCACCTGGGTGATATCGTTTGCAGCGCCGGAGGTGATATCGTCGAAGATCAACGATTCCGCCGCCCGGCCGCCCAAAATGCCTGCCATCTGGGCCAGCATTTTCTTGCGGGAGGTCAGGATGCGGTCGTCCTCCGGGCGGAACCAGGTGATGCCGCCTGCTTCGCCCCGCCCGACGATGGTGATCTTCTGGATCGGGTCGCCTTCCGGGATGGCGTTCAGGACCACGGCATGTCCGGCTTCGTGATAGGCAATGACGCGTTTCTCTTCATCGGAGATCAAGCGGCTCTTGCGTTCCGGTCCCATGATGACGCGTTCGATGGCATCCTCGAGTTCCTTCTGGCCGATGGCGGTGCGGTTGCGCCGGGCGGCCAGGATGGCGCCTTCGTTGACCATATTCTCCAAGTCGGCGCCGACGAAACCCGGCGTGCCGCGCGCCAGGGAACCCAGGTCGACGCCCGCCTCGAGCGGCTTGCCCTTGACATGCACTTTCAGGATGGCCTCGCGGCCGCGCATATCCGGCCGGTCGAGGGTCACGCGGCGGTCGAATCGGCCGGGTCGCAGCAAGGCCGGGTCGAGGATGTCCGGCCGGTTGGTGGCAGCCATGATAATGACATTCGTATCGGTGTCGAAGCCATCCATCTCGACCAGCATCTGGTTCAGGGTCTGCTCCCGTTCATCGTGTGAGCCGCCCAGGCCGGCGCCGCGCTGGCGGCCGACAGCGTCAATCTCATCCACAAAAACGATGCAAGGCGAGTGACGTTTGGCCTGGTCGAACATGTCGCGCACCCGGCTGGCGCCTACCCCTACGAACATCTCGACGAATTCGGAGCCGGAAATTGAAAAGAATGGCACACCCGCCTCGCCCGAAACGGCTTTCGCCATCAGGGTCTTGCCGGTACCCGGGGGGCCGACCAGCAGGACACCCTTCGGTATGCGCGCCCCCAACTGGATGAATTTCTGGGGCTCGCGCAGGAACTCGACAACTTCGTAGAGTTCCTCCTTCGCCTCCTCCACCCCGGCCACATCCTGAAAGGTGACCGTGGGATGGTCCCCGGTGAACATGCGGGCGCGGGATTTCCCGAACGACATGGCGGCGTTGTTGCTGCCCTGTGCCTGCCGGAAAATGAACCAGAACAAACCGCCAAGGAGCAGGAAAGGCAGGGCGTAACTGGCAAAGGTCATCACCCCAACCCAGGAGTTCGGCGCTTCGACCTCGATGGCGACCTGGTCGGGCGCCAGTTGTTCTGTCGTGACGCCCAGGCCAAGCAACTGGTCGATCAGCGTGGTCTCGGGTTCCTTGTGGACCCTCTGCTCGATCTCGGCATTGTTCTCATAGATCACACGGACACTATCATCGTTTTCGATCACGATCCGGGATACTGTACCAGCCTGGATATCGGCCGCCAGTTGGTTAAGGGTCAGGATCTGCGTGGTATCGGACTGGTTGTAGAAACTGAAATAGAGGATCGCGCCAATTCCAACGATCAGGACCAGGTAAACGATATACGACGGATTTCTCGAATTCACAGAAGCCTCCTGTAACGGCTTGGATTATACCAACCTAACAAGGCATTAACCAGGTGGAATCGGATTATTGATAAATCTCTTACAATCGGACACCACCCTCTCCCATTGGTGAGAAAAATGGCTGATTTTCGCTTCCCCAAAAAGTGGTAAACTTACCCTGCCCGGCGAAAACCGATGTGTTCCACTGATGGAATTATCTCGAGGTATATGTTTGTATCCTGCCGGTCCAGGCGGCTCCATGAACCCACCAAACGAAAAACTGATCCTATGCATCGAGGACGAAGCGGAAATGATCGACCTGATCCGCCTCATCCTGTCCAGGCGCGGCTTCCGGGTTGTCGGCGCGAACGGCGGCCGGGAAGGTCTCGATTCGATCGAGCAGGAGAAACCGGACCTGATCCTGCTCGACCTGATGATGCCGGAAATGGACGGCTGGGAGGTATACCAACAAGTCAAAGCCGATGCCCGGACGCGCGACATCCCGGTCATCGTCGTCACCGCCAAGGCCCAGAGCATCGATAGAGTGCTTGGCCTGCACATTGCCAAAGTGGATGATTACATTGCCAAACCATTCAGTCCCCAGGAATTACTGGCAAGCGTCGAAAAAGTAATCAACCGTCCAAAAAGCGCAGACAACCCATGAAACGGCGGTTGGAACGGGGCGCACAACCGCCCCGTTCGTGGTATATAAACGGCCAAATGAGAGAGATATGCCAGACGAAATAATCATCAACAACCTGACCCGGCCGCAGCCGGATGTCATCCGGATCAAACGCTGCGCCAGTTTCCTCTGCCAGTTGCGGGGGTTCACTTTCCGTTGGAACATTTCACCGCGTGAAGGGTTGCTGCTGGAGCAAAATCGCGACGGCCGCATCGGATCCTCGATCCACATGTTGGCCGTGTTTTCGGACCTGGCGGTCTTCTGGATCAACTCCAGGAAGACGGTCGTCCACAAGGCGTTAGCCCGGAAGTGGCGGCCCGCATATATCCCACCGGTCGGAGCGATGTATGTACTGGAAATGCACCCCGGACATATCAATGATTTCGATATCGGCCACGAGGTCGAATTCATCGATGCGTAAATCCATCCTGACGCTCCTGTTCCTTGCCATCCTCGCCACCCCGACCCCGGCCAGGGCGCAAACCGATACGCCACCCGGCCCGGTCTATATAGTCCAGGCCGATGACACCCTGTGGGGGATTGCCGCCCGTTTCAATGTCACTGTCGACGAACTCCTGGCAGCCAATAACATTGCCAATCCCAACCTGCTCTCCATCGGGGACCAACTCATCATCCCCGGCATGGAAGACCTGGCCGGCGCCCTGGTACGAGAGACCGTCCCCTTTGGGGAGACATTGCGCAGCATCAGCCGCAAGTACCGGGTCGAGGAAACCACCCTGCGACGCTTGAACCGCATCATCAGCCCGACCGAACTCTTCGCCGGGGCGGATATCATCCTGCTCCAGCAGGAAGACGAACCGGCCTGGCCGGCACGCGCCAACATCACCGAAGGTGGGACCCTGCTGGAACTTGCCGTCCTCAATGGCAGCGACCCGTGGACGTTGAAAACCATAAATTCCCTCGACGGGACCTATGCCGCCCTGCCGGGCGATATCCTCTACCTGCCCTCCGGCAGCGCCAGCGCCGTGCCGATCGGGATGCCCTCTGCTTTCCTGGCGACCGAAGTCAGCAACCTCCCCATCGTACAGGGGACCACCGCCCAGGTGCGGGTATCGGTCGCCCAGACCGGGACAGAACTGGGTGGCCTGTTGGTGGACCAGCCACTGAATTTCTTCGAGGATGAGGACGGCTCCTGGGTGGCCCTGCAAGGCGTCCACGCCCTGACCGAACCGGGATTGTACCCCCTGCGGCTGCAGGCCATCCTGCCAGACGGCGCCAGCCAATCCTTCGAACAGATGGTGCTGGTCACGAGCGGCTATTACACCGAGGATGCCCTGCTGGAGGTGGACGAGAACACGATCGACCCGGCTGTCATGCAACCCGAGATCGAATTCCTGCTCTCGCTGGTCGCTCCCGCCAGCCCACAGAAATACTGGGATGGGATTTTCATCGGCCCTTCGGTCTACAGTGATTGCTTCAATAGTTATTTCGGCAACCGCCGGACATATGTCAGTGAGAATCGCCAGACGAGTTATTCGTCCTTCCATACCGGCATCGACTTCTGCGGCGGGAGCGGGTTGCCGATCTTTGCCCCAGCGGACGGGGTGGTGGTCTTTGCCGGCGCGCTGGAAGTCCGCGGCAATGCCACGGTCATCGACCATGGCTGGGGCGTATACAGCGGCTTCTGGCACCAAACCGAGATCAGGGTCCAGGAGGGCGAACGGGTCGAAGCCGGCCAGGAGATCGGGGTCGTCGGCAGCACCGGGCGGGTGACAGGCGCACACCTGCATTGGGAATTGTGGGTCAACGGCGTCCAGGTCAACCCGCTCAAATGGTTGGCAGCGGCCTACCCGAAGGGACCGTGACCCCAAAAGGATGGGCGATGAACGAAAGGATCAACTTCCTCAAGCAGGCCGATATTTTTTACCGGTTCAGCGCCAGCCAGTTGGAGATGGTGGCCGGCATCTGCCACGAGCAGACCTTCCAGATGGGACAAGACATCGTGGAGGAAAACAGCGCCTCCAACGAACTCTACATCATCACCCAGGGCGAAGTGGACATCCTCGTCAACCCGGCGCTGGTCGGTGGACCGGGGAGCGAGCCGCGCCAGGTGACGGTCGCCACCCTGCGACGCGGCCAATCCTTCGGGGAGGTGGCGCTTGTGGATGAAGGCCTGCGTTCGGCCACTGTCCGCGCCTCGCAGAAGGACACCCGCTTGCTGGTCATCCCGCGCGAGCGGTTGATGCTGCTGTGCGAGAGTTACCCACCGCTCGGTTATCGTTTGATGTACAACCTGGCCGCCGACCTGGCGATGAAGATCCGTAATACCGACCTGCGCATCCGCGGGAAATTGCTCTACGACCGCCCGGAGTGACCGGGCAGGGCGATTTCCTCCCCTGAGCGTAGCGCCCGAAAACACCCATAATGCCATCAGCAGAGATCATCGCCATTGGGACCGAACTCCTGCTCGGTGAAATATCCGACACCAATACCCGCTTCATCGCCCGCGCCCTGCGCAGTCTCGGCTTGGACCTCTTCCGGGTCACAACCGTCGGCGACAATACCGCTCGGATAACGGAAGCCATCCAATCCGCCATGCAGCGGGCGGACGTCGTCCTCACCACCGGCGGGCTGGGCCCGACCGTCGACGACCCGACCCGCCAGGCTGCGGCAGCCGCCCTCGGCGTGGAATTGGAATTCCAGGAAGACTTATGGCGGCAGGTGGTAGCCACCGTCGCCCGTTATGGACGCCAGGCGGGAGAGAACCAGAAGAGGCAGGCCTTCATCCCGCACGGCGCCCGCGCCATCCCGAACCCGGTCGGCACCGCCCCGGCCTTCCTGGCAGAGAGCGGATCCAGCGTCCTGGTCTGCCTGCCAGGCGTACCGCGTGAAATGGAAACCCTGCTGGAAGGAGCGGTCGTCCCGTACCTCCGCCAGCGGTTTTCGGTCCCGGCAGTGATCGAAGTCCGGAACCTGCACCTGTCCGGCGTAAGCGAAGCCTGGGTGGATGAGCGGGTCGGCGAATACGAAACCCAGGCAAACCCGACCGTCGGCCTGGCTGCCCACAACGGGATCATCGACATCCGCATTTGCGCCAAGGCGGCGGACGTGCGGGAAGCCGGGCGGATGATCGAGCAGGTCGAAAAGGAGATCCGGCTGGCGGTCGGGCCGGCGCTCTTTGGCGT